>NZ_JBFTKK010000004.1:0-249090 GCF_056395905.1 Arthrobacter sp. 05T444 | reverse complement strand
TCCCCACCTGCACCATCCCCGCMCCCTGGTGCGAAGCCCACCACACCACCTACTGGTCACACGGCGGACCCACCAACACCGACAACGGCGTCCTCCTCTGCACCCACCACCACCACCTCATCCACAAAGAACAATGGCAAATCCACATCRCCACCGGCATCCCCTGGTTCATCCCCCCACCCCACATCGACCCCACCCAAAAACCCCGACGCAACCACCACCACCGAACATAAAACGGCCACCCACCCGGCGGTCCTGGCATGCGAACTCTTCGGCTTCGGCACCTCCAATGGTCGGGTCCATCGTGAGGAACTTGTAATACAAGTTCGCTACTTGTAGCATAAGACCTGCGGGCGATGTTGCCCCCTTCCGCTTCCAAGGAGAACCCATGAGCACCGTCGACCTGATCCGGCACGTCAAACTTTCCACTGCGAGGCTCCCGCTGGCCGTTCCCATCAGCGACGCCAAGGTCTTCACCGGCCGTCAGAAACCCATGACCGAGGTAGTCTTCCTCTTCGCCGAGGTCACCACCGAACAGGGCCACAGCGGAATTGGCTTCAGCTACTCCAAGCGAGCCGGCGGGCCTGCCCAGTACGCCCACGCCAAAGAAGTTGCCGATGGCATCATCGGCGAGGACCCCAACGACATCGGCAAGATCTACACCAAACTCCTCTGGGCCGGGGCATCCGTTGGCCGCTCCGGCGTAGCCACCCAGGCCTTGGCCGCCATCGACATCGCCCTCTACGATCTCAAGGCCAAGCGTGCCGGCCTGCCCTTGGCCAAACTCCTGGGCTCGTACCGTGACTCCGTGCAGACCTACAACACCTCAGGCGGCTTCCTCAACGCGACCTTGGATGAGGTCAAGGCACGTGCCACCCAGTCCATCCACGAAGGCATCGGCGGCATCAAGATCAAGGTCGGACTCCCGGACAGCAAGGAGGACCTGCGCCGCGTCGCCGGGATCCGCGAACACATCGGCTGGGACGTTCCGCTCATGGTGGACGCCAACCAGCAGTGGGACCGCGCCACCGCGCTGCGCATGGGCCGCCAGCTCGAGGAGTTCAACCTCGTGTGGATCGAAGAGCCGCTGGACGCATACGACTTCGAGGGCCACGCCCACCTCGCCGCCGTCCTGGACACGCCCATCGCCACAGGCGAGATGCTGGCCTCGGTAGCCGAACACAAGGGCCTCATCAACGCCAACGGCTGCGACATCATCCAGCCCGACGCTCCCCGCGTCGGCGGCATCACCCAGTTCCTCCGCCTCGCCGCCCTCGCGGACGAACGCGGTCTGGGCTTGGCACCGCACTTCGCCATGGAGATCCACCTGCACCTCGCCGCCGCCTACCCGCGCGAGCCGTGGGTGGAGCACTTCGACTGGCTGGACCCGCTGTTCAACGAGCGCCTCGAAACCAAGAACGGCCGCATGATCGTCCCAGACCGCCCCGGCCTCGGCGTGAGCCTCAGTGACCAGGCCCGCGCCTGGACCACCGAGACAGTGGAGTTCGGCGCGTAATCTTGAAGCCATGAGCCGGAACCTGACCGCGGACCTCGCCGCCGATCTTCGCAACCGCATAGTCGACGGCGACATCCAGCCCGGGGACAAGCTACCGAGCGAAAACACGCTGATCGGCGAGTTTGGCGTGAGCCGCACCGTGGTCCGGGCCGCTCTTACCCGCCTTCAGGCGGAGGGACTCGTGGAGACCGAACGCGGGCGGGGCAGCTTCGCGCTGACCCCGCCCCCGGACGGCCCGACGGCGGCAAACGGCACCAGGGCTGTGGTCACCATGGAAGACCGGATTCACCTGCTGGAGTTCCGAATCGGCGTCGAGTCCGAGGCCGCCGCCCTCGCCGCCGGGAACCGCACCGACCGCCAACTCAAGGCAATGTTGAACGCGCTCGAGGACTTCACGGCCGGCGTGGAGCACCCGGCGCACGCCATGAAGGCGGACTACGAGTTCCACCGAGCCATCGCCGCAGCCTCAGGCAACCCGTTCTACTCCGACTGCTTGGCCTCCCTCGGGCAGACCATGATCGCCATGCCCCGGACACGGCTGATGACCGGAACCGAGCACTACGCCCGGGACCACTTCGAGCAGGTGGTTCACGAGCACGGATCCATCTATGCCGCCATCGCAGATGGTGACGAATCGTCGTCGTCGGCTGCCATGCGCAGCCACCTCGCTAACTCACGGCGACGGCTCCGGGCCGGACGCCAGTAGTTCCGGCCTGCCGGTCAGGGCGTACCCAGTCAGGACGGGCCGATCAGGACCCGCCAGGCGCCAGCCGGGCCGGTCAGAACGTCCCGATCAGCTTCAGAAGCCGAAGGACCGCGGGGTTGGCTGTTTCTTCGTTCCATGCCAGCTCCAAGTCCACCCGGTTCAGCTCCTGAATGCCGTGCCGTCCGTCGATCTCATGGAATTCCACTCCTGTGGGGGCGAAAGCCATTGCCGAGGCGGGGACAAGTGTCACACCAAGCCCGGCTTGGACGAAGGCCAGGAGAGCGGGAACCTGGCTGGCGTACTGGGTGATGTTGGCGTGGGCGCCGGCGCTGGCGAACAGCCGGAGCACCAGGTCATGGAAATAACGGGCCTCCTTGGTGGAGTACATCAGCAACGGAAGCCTGTCCAGGGACCCGAGTGGCAGCGACTCCCCCTGCGGCGCCGCCATGTTGCCCAGCAACGAACTGCCCTCGGGCAGCGCCACCACCAGACGGTCCTGCATGAGCGGCCGGGACACTACGCCCGGCCGGGCCACGATGGGCCGCAGCAGGCCGATGTCCACGCTGCCCTTCACCAGGCCGTCCATCTGGTCCGTTGAGACCAGTTCCCGGAGTACAAAGGACACCCCCGGCATTCCCTCCGCGGCTCGCCGCAGCATCAGCGGCAGCGCGCTCTGCCCGGCTATGGCCGTGTACCCCACAGTGATGGCGCCCGCTTCGCCGGACGAGACCCGGCGGACATCCAGGTCCGTCTTGATGCACATGTCCAGGATCTGCCGTGCCCGCGGAAGCAGGGTGGCGCCGGCGGCGGTCAACTCCACCTTCCTGCTGGTGCGGCCGAAGAGCTGGGCTCCCAGCTTCTTCTCCAGCATCTGTATCTGGCGGCTCAACGGCGGCTGCGTCATGTTGAGCCGCTCCGCCGCAGCGCCGAAGTGAAGCTCTTCAGCGACGGCCACGAACGCTTCTAACTGGGGTAGGGAAAACATTCATACCTTTACTGAATTGTTGAGTGCGCAAATTAGCTTGGACGTGGATCGATGACTCCCCTTATGGTCGGGGAACGGAGCAGGTAAATCAACCCCGAGCCAACCCAAGGAGCACAGCGCAGTGGACCAGGCATACGATCCCGCCCAGTACGTCGACCAGGCCAGGATAACGGGCGTCTTCATCACCCCGGTGGCCTTCAAGGACCCACCGCTCCTGAACACCGTCGGCGTCCACGAACCGTTCGCGCTGCGGGCCATCGTGGAGGTCCAGACGGACGTCGGCGTATCTGGCTTCGGTGAAACCTACGGCGACGCCGGCCACATTGCCCGGCTCCAGCTCGCAGCTGCCGCCCTGCCCGGGACGGACATTTTCAACATCAACCGGCTGCGCAGCCGGATCACCGAGGCACTGCAGCAGGACAACATCCAGGGCGGCCACGGCATGAGCGGCATGGTGACCGGCTCGAGCACAGCTGACCGCGTGCTGTCCGCGTTCGACGTCGCAGCCTTGGATATCCAGGGCAAACTCCTCGGCCGGCCGGTCAGCGACCTCCTAGGCGGCGCTGTCCGAGACTCTGTGCAGTTCAGCGGGTACCTGTTCTACAAGTGGGCGGGCCACCCCGGCCAGGAGGACGATGGCTGGGGTGCGGCCTTGGACCCTGCCGGGATCGTGAAGCAGGCCCGGACCATGGTGGACCGCTACGGTTTCACCGCCCTTAAACTCAAGGCCGGCGTCTTCGCACCGGAAGAAGAGATCGCGGCCATCCAGGCCCTCCGTGCGGAATTCCCCGACCTGCCGCTCCGCATTGATCCTAACGGTGCGTGGACGGTGGAGACCTCCATTCGCGTGGGCAAGGAATTGCACGGCGTTCTGGAGTACCTCGAGGACCCCACGCCCGGCATTGATGGCATGGCGGCCGTGCGCCGTGAGGTGGGCATGCCGCTGGCCACGAACATGTGCGTGGTCAGCTTCGCGGACGTGGCGCCCGCCGTGGCTGCCGGCGCAGTGGATGTCATCCTCTCGGACCACCACTTCTGGGGCGGCCTCCGCCGAACCCAGTTCCTGGCCGGCATCACCGAAACGTTCGGCCTGGGGCTGTCAATGCACTCGAATTCCCATCTGGGCATCAGCCTTGCCGCCATGGTCCATTTGGCGGCGGCAACCCCCAACCTCGACTATGCGTCCGACACCCACTGGCCGTGGAAGGACCCGTCGGAGGACGTCATTGCCGGCGGCGTGTTCACGTTCAAGGACGGCGCCGTCAAGGTCCCCACCGGCCCGGGCCTGGGGGTCGAGGTAGACCGCGACGCCCTGGATCGCCTGCACCGCCAGTACCTGGACTGCGGGATCAGGAGCCGGGATGACACTGGCTACATGCAGCGGCTCCAACCCTCCTATGAGCTTCAGAGCCCCCGGTGGTAAACGCCGGGGAGCGGGCTTCGGGCGGCGTGCAATCGCTGAAGATCGTGGTCACGGACCCTATCATCAGCCGCTTCGAGGACCGGCTAAGGGCCGACGGCGGCGCCCACCACTGGGACATGGCTGCGGCTTGGACTCCCGAACGCCGGCTTACCGCCCTCGCGGGTGCCGACGTCGTGGTTTGCTCCTCCCTCGGCCCCGCGGAAGCGGAGGCTGCCGGCCGCGTGCGGCTGGTGCATGTCACGGGCGCAGGCTACGACAAGATTTCTTTCCCTCATCTGGCGCCGTCGGCTCAGGTGGCCAACACCTTCCACCACGCACGGCCCATCGCCGAGCACGTCATGATGGTCACGCTCATGCTTTCGCGCAATGTGGCTGCCGCCGACCGGGAGGTCCGCCAAGGAAAGTGGCGCACCATCGCAACGGACGACGACGTGCCTTTCCATCCCGTTCTCGCCGACCTGACGCTGGGGCTGGTGGGCCTGGGCTCCATCGGCGCCGAGGTGGCCCGAGTCGGCGGAATGCTGGGCATGAAGGTCCGGGCTGTCCGGCGCAACCCTTCGGCCCCTCTTCCGGAGGGGGTCCGCCTCGACTGGGTCGGAGGAAACCACGAGCTCCACAGGCTTCTGGCCGCGTCGGACATCGTTGTGGTGACGGTGCCGCTGGATCCCGGAACGGAGGGAATGATCGGGACCACTGAACTGGCCAGCATGAAACGCTCGGCGTTCCTCATTAATGTGGCCCGCGGTCCCGTGGTTGACCAGGCCGCGCTCTACGCAGCCCTGAAGGAACGCCGCATCGCCGGAGCAGGCCTCGACGTCTGGTGGGGGTCGCCCGCGGACGGTGTGGTCCCGCCGGCAGAACTGCCTTTCGCGGCGCTGGAGAACACCGTACTGACGCCGCACCATTCGGGCCATGCACGGGTCACTTTTGAACGCAGGGCAGCGGACATTGCCGCCAACATCGGGCGACTGGCCCGCGCAGGGAAACTTCTGAACCTGGTGCCGCGGCCGGTTCCGGCTACGTAGTTGCCAGGACCAGCTGCACGATCAGCAGGACGCTACCCAGCGCCGACGCCCCCAGGGCCAGGGCCTTGAGGCGCACCGCGTTGAGGAAGCGGTTAACAAACCGGGAAGCCGCGTAGCCGCCCACAGCCGCCGGTACCATCCACATCGCCAACACCAGCATTTCGGCCGAGACCGCACCGGCGATCCAGAGCATCATCATGGAAATCGACGAACCCACCATAAAGAATGCGCTCATGGTGGCGCGCAGCCGGGGTCCATCGTGGCCTTGCCAGACCAACGCCATAGGCGGGCCGCCAATCGACGTGGCCGTTCCCATGACGCCGGACGCCGCGCCTGCCGCGATCAGGTTTACCCGGACAGGCCGGGGCGCCCAGCCGCGGCCTGCCAGCACCAGTCCGGTCAGCACTACGGCCACGACCATCCAGGCAAGGCCTTCCTTGGACAGGGCGGCCACCAGCCACGCGCCGAGGAAGCTTCCGGGAACCCGGCCCACCAGCGCCCAGCCTGCGCCCCGCAAATCCAGGCTTTGCCGCTCCCGCACCGTCACCATCACGGTGACCAGAAACGCGAGGAGGATCAGCGTGGCCGGCAGCAGCGCCGGATCCACCATCGCGATCACCGGCGCCGCCAGCATGCCCATGCCGAATCCGCTGGATGCCTGCAGGCACGCGGCCAGGAAGATCACCCCGGCAATGATGGCGTATTCGGCACCCGTCACGGGGCGGAGGCGGTGGCAGGCGCAGTCGCGATAGGGACGGAGGCGCTGGTGGCCTTCAGGCCCTTGATGGAATCGAGCGGGAAGTGGCACTCTGCAACGTGCCGCGTACCGAGGGCCGAGAGGACCTGCGGTTCCGGCGCAACCTCACTGCAGATGTCCTGGGCTTGCCAGCACCGCGTCCGGAAGCGGCAGCCCGACGGCGGATCCAACGGAGAGGGCAACTCACCTTCGAGGACAATCCTGTCCTGCTTCGCACCGCTGACGTCGAGCTTCGGGGACGCCGACATCAGGGCAGCCGTGTAGGGGTGCCGTGGATGGTCAAAGACCTTTTCCGTGGCTCCCGTCTCGATGATCCGTCCGAGATACATCACCGCGACCCTGTCTGCCACGTGGCGGACCACGGTCAGGTCGTGCGAGATGAAGATGTAGGAGACCCCGAGCTCCTGCTGGAGCTCATTGAGCAGATTAAGGACCTGTGCCTGGACGGAAAGGTCCAAGGCCGAGACCGGCTCATCGAGGATGATGACATCGGGGTTCAGGGCCAGGGCCCGGGCAATTCCGATGCGCTGGCGCTGGCCGCCGGAGAACTCCTGCGGCGACTTGCATGCATCCGAGGGTCGCAGACCCACCATGTGCAGCAGTTCGCGGACCCGGGCTTCGCGTTCCCTGGACGTCGGGTAGAGGCCACGGTGGGTGGCCCACGGCTCGGTGATGATGTCCCCGGCGTTCATCCGGGCATTCAGCGAGGCGAACGGGTCCTGGAAAACCATCTGCACCCGCCGTCGCCAGCTCAGCAGCTCCTTCCCGCGGAGCCCGAAAGGATTGGTTCCTTCAAAACTGACAGCCCCTTCATCCGGGGTTTCCAGCATCATCAGGGTCCGGGCCAGGGTGGACTTGCCGCAGCCGGACTCACCCACCAGGCCCAGCGTTTCACCGCGGCCAACGGTCAGGCTGATCCCGTCCAGGGCCTTGAGCCGCGTATTGCCGCTGGCGCTCTTGGCCACGTGGAACGTCTTGGTCAGGCCATCAATTTTCAGAAGCGGCTCAGACATTGTTGATCTCCTCGCTGAAGTGGCAGGCGGCGGCGCGGGCAGGCCGCGGCTCGTTGCCGGAAGGGACGTTCAAAGCGCTGCCCGTGACAGCGGCGCCAAGTCCGGTGACCGCACCGCCGACCGGACCGGTGCCCGCACCACTGACCGGACGGAGCGCCGGCCGTTCCGCACAGCAGATTTCCTGGACCAACGGGCATCGGGACTGATAGACACATCCGGCGGGGATGTCGTGGAGCTCCGGCGGGCTGCCAGCAATGGACTTGAGCTGTGCGCCGCGCTCCAGGTGGACCGGCACCGATTCCAGCAGCCCCTTGGTGTAGGGATGGCGGGGGTCGGCGAAGACTTCGGAGACCGGCCCGCTCTCCACTACGTTGCCGGCGTACATTACAGCCACGGAATCGGCCTCCTCAGCCACCACCGCGAGGTCGTGGGTGATCAGGATGACAGCCATCTGGCCCTCTTCGCGGAGCTTCCGGAGCAGCTGCATGATTTGCGCCTGGACCGTGACGTCCAGGGCGGTGGTGGGTTCATCGGCGATCAGCAGGCGGGGATTGAGGGCCACGGCCATGGCGATGAGGATGCGCTGGCGCATGCCACCGGAGAACTGGTGCGGGTAGGAGTTGACCCGGGACTCCGGTTCAGGGATTCCCACGCGCTTCATCAGATCAATCGCCTCAACCCGGGCCTCCTTGGCACTCAGGCCGCGGTGGATGCGGAAGGCCTCGCCGAGTTGGGTGCCAACCGTATAAACGGGGTTCAGGGCAGTCAGGGCGTCCTGGAAGACGATGCCCAGCTCGGGCCCGGCAAACTTGAGCCGTTGCTTGGGAGTGAGGGCAGCGAGATCGGTGCCGTTGAGGTTGATCTCGCCGTCGGCCAGATCGCAGACGGGGTCCATGATCCCGGCCAGTGCCTTGGCCGTCATGGATTTTCCGCAGCCGGATTCCCCGAGCAGCGCCAGGGTTTCTCCGGCCCTGGCTTCGAAGGCCACACTGTTGACGGCGCGCACGGTGCCGCGGTGCGTGCGGATGTCCACCGCAAGGTCGCGGACCTTAAGGACGACGTCGTGTGCCTTCGCCTGCCCTGTTGCTGTGCCTGCGGCTGCGGCTGCGGCTGCGGCACGCGAGCGTTTTGCGGGTGCTGGGTCGGTAGCTGTTTTCACGGCTGTGTCTCCTTGGCTGGGATGCGGGCGATCAGCCGCTTGCGGGGAAGTGCGAGGCGCCAGCGCTGGGCCGGATCGGTGGCGATCCGCAGCCAGGCGGCAAGGACGTTGGCCGCGATGGTGGTGACCACGATGGCGACGCCGGGGAAAATCGACAGCCACCACGCGGTCTGCAGATACTGTCGGCCTTGGGAGACCATCAGGCCCCAACTGACATCCGGCGGCTGAATGCCGATGCCCAGGAAGCTCAGCGAGGACTCGGCCAGCATCACGTAACAACACTCGAGCGTAGCCAGCGTCAGCAGCGTCGGCAGCACCACGGGAATGACGTGCCGGACGATGATCGCATTCGGCTTGGCACCGAACGTGCGCGCCGCATCCACAAACGTCCGGCTCTGGAGCTCGGCCGATTCGGCGCGCGCCGTCCGCAGGTAAATGGGAATGCGGGTGAGGGCCAAAATCAGCACGATGTTCGCTGAGCTGGGGCTGAACACGTAAAGCACGACGACGGCGAGCAGCAGGGACGGGAAACTCATGATCACGTCGGCGATGCGCATGGACACGTTCTCACGCCAGCCCCGGTGGTACCCGGCCCAAACGCCCCAGAGGGAGCCAACAATGAGGGCCACTGCCACCGCAGGCAAGGCGACGGAGAAGGTGGTACGGCTGGCTACCACCAGCCGGGCCAGCATGCTGCGGCCCAGGGAATCGCTGCCGAGGAAGTATTCCCAGCCGTGCGCGAAGGTGAAGGGTGCTTTGTTGGCGAACAACAGGTTCTGCTTGGTGGCCAGATCGCCCATCAGGGCAGGGCCGATGAGGGCTGTCAGGCCGATGAGGATAAGGACCAGTGCCGAGACGGTGGCAAAGCGGTCCTTGAGCAGGAGGCGGAAGAGACTGAGCTTTCCATCCTGCTTGCTGTCCTTCTTACCATTGCTCGTACCGTCGCTATTTCCTTCCGGGAGGGCCGCCGGCAGCTGCGCCCGAGCCGCACCTTCAGTCAATGAACTCTTCATGGCTACTCCTAAGCCTTTACCGTGACGGGACGGACGCGTGCGTCCAGCAGCGCATAACCCATGTCGATGAGGATATTCAGGGCGAAGATCGCGACAGCGGTGAGCAGGACGGCTGCTTGCAGGACAGCGAAGTCCCGCTGCAGGATCGAATCGATCATGAGCTTCCCGATGCCCGGCCAGCCGAAAATGGTTTCCACCACAACGGCGCCGTTGACCAGGCCCACCGTCAGGTCCCCGGCCACGGTCAGCGCGGGGGCGGCCGCATTACGCAGCGCGTGATGCGTAACGACCCGGAGTTCGCCTGCTCCACGGCTGCGGGCCAGCTTGATGTAGGGCTCAGAAAGCGCGGAGACCATGGAACCGCGGACTATCTGGACCAGCACACCGAACGGCCGCAGGAGCAGCGTGGCGATGGGCAGCACCCAGGCACCGGCTCCCGACACGCCTGATGTCGGAAGCCAGCCCAAGGTGATGGCGAACACCCAGATTCCCACGATTGCCAGCCAGAAATCCGGGATGGAAGCGGCAGCCATCGAGACGAAACTTGAGATACGGTCCGCAATGCCGTTCGGCTTTAATGCCGCCCAGCAACCCACCACCAGGGCCAGCAGGATGGCCAGCACCATGGTGGTGGCGGCAAGCTGCAAGGTGGCAGGAAAGGCACGCAGCGCCATGGCGGCCGCGTCCTGCCCCGTGCGCAGCGACTGGCCGAAATCGAGCCGGAGCACACCGCCGAAGTAGTCGGCCATCTGCACCGGCAGCGGCTGGTCCAAACCATTGCGCGCACTGAAGGCATCGCGCATCTGTTGCGTGGCATTCAGCGGCAGGTACAGACTGGCAGGATTTCCCGTCATCCTGGCCAGCGCGAACACACCGACGATCACCACCATCAACGGCAATGCGCTCGAGGCAATCCGCTTTCTCAAGTAGATCAGCATGGCTGTCCTTCCTCCCGGAGCCGGGTTAGCTTGCCGGGGTCATTTCCGAAACACGCAACTCATCGCCACTGGACGAGTTGGGCGTGTAGTTCACGGACTTGGCCTTGCCGATGATGCCGGTCTGGTGCGAGATGTGGGCGAACTGGACAACCTTGTCGTTTTGGTAGGCAAAGATCTCCTCGAAGTCCTTCTTCCGTTCGTCGCCCGATGCCGCGTCCGCCTTCTTGATCATGGCGTCGAACTCGGGGGTGCCGAAGTAGCTCTGGGCTCCGGTGGACAGCATGTACTGGTCCACAGTGAAGGCGGCATCGCCGGCCTGGTTTCCGTGCTGTGTCATCAGCGCCACTGCGCCTTCATCTTTTGCGAAGGGGCGGACCTGATAGGTCAGGTGCTGGCTGGTTTCCAGCATTTTGAGCTTTACGTTCAAGCCGGCCTGGCTCAGTTGCTCCTGCAGCACCTGGCCCAGTTCAGTGATCTTGGGGAACTGGGCGCTGCGGACTACCAGCGAGATCTGCGCGGACGTGTCAACGCCGTCGGCCTTGGCTTCGGCAACAAGGGACTTCGCCTTGTCCAGGTCGAACGGCCAGCCCTTCAGTGCGTCGTTGTGCCCCACGATGCCTTTAGGAACCAACTGGGCTGCCACCTGGTGCTTGCCCTGGTAGAGCGAGTTGACGATTCCTTCCTTGTCGATGGCGAAGTTGATGGCCTGGCGGACGCGGATGTCACTGAGCGGTGCTTCGTTGGCGTCGAGCCGCAGGGCCACTGTCTCGTTGTTCGGGTAGTCGACGCCGAGGTCACCGATGTTGTCGTCCGGGCTAAGCCCCATCGCGACGTCAGCTTCGCCGCTGGTGATCATGGCCGCCCGCACCGAACTTTCGGAACGCCACTGGTACTCGGCCTTGGCATAGGCGGGCTTGGCCCCCCAGTAGCCGTCCCAGCTGGACAGCGTGATCTTCTGGCCGGCGTCCCACTTCTCGATCTTGTAGGGACCGGTGCCGGTCGGCTCACGGACCTTCTCCGTGGCGCTAGTCGACGTCGGGACCACTTCAAGGAACGAAAGGCGCAGCGGCAGGATGGGGTCGGGTTCCGGTGTGGTGACGGTGAGGGTAGTGGCGTTTACGGCCTTCACGGCGAGATCCGCATCGCCGAAGACATAGCCCTCTACGTTGCAGCCCAGCTTGGAGTTGACCGCCCTTTCGATGGTGAAGGCGGCGGCTTCGGCATTGAATGGCGTACCGTCCTGGAACTTGACTCCTTCGCGCAGCTTCAGCGTCCATTCCCTATCGGTGGTGGCTTTCCATTCTGTGGCGAGCTTCGGCTCGAGCTCGCCGCTCTGGGGATTGCGTTCGATCAGCGGCTCGGTGACATTCGAGCGCACCACAACACCGGTGGAGGTCAGGTTCGATTCACAGGCTTCGAGGGTGGGCGGTTCCTGGGCGAGGACCACGCGCACCGTGCTCGATGAAGCCGCGCCCGCGTCGGAATTGGCAACTGAACAGCCGCTCAGGCCCAGCACCGCGACGGATGCAAGGGCTGGCCACCTAAGCAAGCCAGCGGAAAAGGGGAGCTTTGAAGAAGACGTCATTGGATTCCTCCGGATTGGATACTTGCGGCAGCGGGGTGCTCTTGCAGCGGTGGAGCAGGGCATCAAGAACAGGTGCTTTCGGGGCCGCGCTGGACTCAAGCTAATTGAGGGCCACAGGCTCCACAAGGCTCGTGGCGGTCGCCAGCCGCGCCCGAAGGGGCGCCGGCGAGGCGCTCGGGGTGTGTGATGGGCACCACGCTGGCCTGAAATCCGCGTGGTTCCGCCGGAGTGGTCCCATCAATTCACTTCGTGAATCGAACTATGCCATTTACATGTTGGACGCGTATGAATCGGAATCCTAGGGTGCAGTTATGAAGAACATCGCTGTCCTCCAGGTAGGGCCACTCATGCCAAGCGTTCAAGAACCCATCACAAGGGAATACGGCGCCGTGCGGCTTCCCGATTTGCCCTCCGAGCAGGAAGAGTTCCTGAGGCTGCACGGCGGGTCTTTCGAGGTGGCCGTGACTTCCGGAAAGTTCGGCGTCGGCACGGAGCTGATGCACGCGCTCCCCAACCTTCGCGCGGTCATCAACTTCGGTGTCGGCTATGACACCACCGACGTCGCCCAGGCTGCCCAGCGCGGCATCATCGTCAGCAACACGCCCGATGTCCTCAATGACTGTGTGGCGGACACTGCCATCGCCCTGTACTTGGACGTCCTGCGCCGGGTCGGCGCAGCGGACCGCTTCGTCCGCCGCGGCGACTGGCTCAGCAAAGGCAACTTCCCGCTGACCACCAAAGCCAGCGGCAAAAGGGTGGGCATCCTCGGGCTGGGCCGGATCGGACGGGTCATCGCACGCAGGCTGGAAGGTTTCGACTGCGAAATCAGCTACCACAGCCGCAATCCGGTGGACGGAGTCAGCTACGAGTACAAGGCGTCCCCGCACGAACTTGCCGCCGGTTGCGACGTACTGATTGTCGCCGCCGCCGGCGGTCCCGGTTCGGCCAGGCTCGTGGATGCCAACGTCATCGGTGCGATCGGGCCCGACGGCTACCTGATCAACATTGCCCGAGGATCTGTGGTGGATGAGGACGCCCTCGTGGCTGCCCTCCTGGCCGGACGGCTTGCAGGGGCAGGGCTGGACGTGTTCGAGGAGGAGCCGAAGGTCCCGGAAGACCTCCTCGCCCTCGAAAATGTGGTCCTTCTGCCGCACCTGGGGAGCGGGACCCACGAAACGAGGGCGGCGATGGCAGAGCTGACGCTCGCGAACCTGCGGCAGTTCGTGGCCACCGGTTCGGTCCTGACGGCGGTGCAGGCATCAGCGTCGCAGTCGGCTACGTAGCAAGCCAAGAGGGCCGTGCGGCCCTCAGTGCCGCCATCGAGGAGGCTGCACTACGAGGGACCGCGCTGCAGATCATGGGCCCGGACGCGGGCGAAGTGTCCGCCGAGGCGGAGTCGGACATCCGCGCCGCCATCGCCGCGGCAGCGGCAGCGGGTGTGCAGGCCTCACTGCGCCCCAGCGAAGGCAATGACGCTGCGGACCGCATGATCGACGCCTCCTACGAGGAGGGTGTCGAGCTGACAGTGATCGGGGTCCGGCGGCGCTCCCCGGTGGGGAAGCTCTTCCTGGGCAGCACTGCCCAGCGGGTCATCCTGGAAGCTGGCTGCCCGGTCACGGCAGTAAAAGCAGACGTCGGCCCGCGCATCTGAGCCAGGGGGCTGCACAGTGCCCTGGAGGTATCAAGCAATGCAAAATATGTGTTGGACGTGCATCACTGCGGTTGAATAAAGTCGAGGGGAAGCTGTGGCGGGGACCACAAAGGCCGGCCTCCCGGCCGCCCCCGCAGCGTAGGCTTGTTGATCTATCAAAGAGGATTTTCCCATGCAGTCTGTAGACACCGCTGTCACGGATCTGGCTTCGGCCACGAAGAAATTTTTCCGGCGAGTGCTGCCCATCATGCTGGTCATGCTCGTCTGTAACCAGCTGAACCGCTCCAACATCGGCTACGCCCAGGATCACCTGCAGGCGGACGTCGGAATCGGTGCCGCGGCCTACGGCTTTGGAGCCGGGCTGTTCTTCATCGCCTACGCCATCTTCGAACTTCCCAGCAACGTGATGATGGAGAAGTTCGGTGCCAAGATTTGGCTCACCCGGATCATGATCAGCTGGGGCATCGTCTCTTTCCTGATGGTGTTTGTTCAGAACGAGACCATGTTCTACGTTCTGCGGTTCCTGCTGGGCGCAGCCGAAGCCGGGTTCTTTCCCGCGGTCATTTTCTACTTCGCCCGCTGGGTGCCGGCCGGCCAGCGGGGCAAGGCCACCGCCGTCTTCATCGCGGGATCGTCAGTCGCCGCGGCGCTGTCCGGCCCGATCGCTGGAGTGCTTCTCAGCCTCCACGATGTCGCGGGCCTGCGCGGCTGGCAATGGCTGTTCGGCTTCGAGGGACTGCTGTCCGTCACGGTCGGGATGGCCGTATTCTTCGTCCTCGACGCCAGGATCCAAGATGCCAAATGGCTCACGGCAGGGGAAAAATCCGCACTCGCCGGCGCCATTGACCGTGAGGATGCCCAGCACTCAGCCGGAAGCGGCGACAAGGTCAACCGCTGGAAGATGCTCCTGAATCCGCAGATTCTCCTGCTTTGCGGCATCTACTTCTCCGTGCAGCTCTCCATCTACGCCAACACCTTCTGGCTTCCCAGCATCGTCAAGCAGATCCCCGGCACCACCGACTTGAGCGTCGGCTTCCTTTCGGCCATACCCTGGGTCTGCGCCGTCTTCGCCATGTACTTCGCCGCCAAATGGCAGGACAAAGCCAAATCCAAGCGTCCCCTGCTCGTGGTTGCCCTGCTCGTTGCAGCCGTGGGAACGTTTGCGGCAGCCGTCGCCACCCCGGTTCTGGCGCTGGTATTCCTGGCCGTCGCCGCCATGGGCTTCAAGAGCGCCTCGCCGCTTTTCTGGACCATCCCCCAGTCCGGTCTGCACCCGCTGGTCCTCGCCCCCGCCATCGCCATCATCAACTCCCTGGGCAATCTGGGCGGATTCGTGGCCCCGTTTGGATTCGGCATCATCAAGGAACAGACCGGAAGCGTGGTACCGGGACTCTTCGCCCTGGCCGCCGCCTCCACGGTGGCTGCCGGCCTCGTCTACTTCCTGAAGGAACGCAAGGCCGCCAACTCCCCGGACGGAACTGAGGCCCGGCCCGAAGGGGAAACCCCCGTTGAGGCGAATGCCCGGCCGAAGGTCGCCGTCAACAAATAATCGGTCAACAAATAATCGTTCAACCAAACCCTCAATCGGACCGGGTCCGGCAGCTCTGCTGCCGGGCCCGTAGGTCTAGAGTGACCCGCTGGCCGCCGTCTGGCCGGAGCCAAGAGACTCGCGATCGATCTGAGGCGTACACGTTACGAGAACGGCTGCTGAAACCCCAGCCACGCCTACCGTCCGGCAGCGGCGGCTCCGTCGTAGAGGCAAGGCCTACGGCTCCGCAGACGAGCCAGCCGCAGACCAGCCACAGACCAGCCACAGACCGTTGTGGCAAAAAAGAAACCCCGGTCCGAAGACCGGGGTTTTCCTTGATTGCGTGCGCGAGGGGGGATTTGAACCCCCACGCCCTTTCGGACACTGGCACCTGAAGCCAGCGCGTCTGCCGTTCCGCCACTCGCGCGCAACTTCTTCCATTCGATTCCAGCTCCGAATCCCGGAGTTGCAACCTCGTAAAAGCAGCGAGATCAAGCATAACGGACAATCACGGCAAAATGCCAATCGGCCGTTTTGGGGCCGTCAAACCACCTGCGGACGCGCGCGTGATCCGCCCTTGTTCCTCCGCCGAACGCAGAGCATGCCCGCGTGATCACAGCAACACCGGGCGTTCGTGAATGAACGAATCGAGCGTCCGGCGCGTTGTGGATTAAGGTCATTCACAGGGGTGGCAAGTAGTATCGGATGTATAGGCGCCCGCTTCCCGGCGGGCTCACTGTTCTGTTATGACCTGCATTACCAGATGAGTTCCACGAGGTGTGCCGCCCAGCGGCTGCAAGGAAAGGAGAGGACCATGGGTTTGCTTGACAAAGTCGAGCGCGGCATCGAGAAGGCCGTCCGCGGCGTCTTCTCCACCGGTTCCAAGGCCCAGGTTGAGCCCGTGGAAATCGCCAGCCGGCTCCGCCGCGAGGTGGACCACAAGGCCATCACGATTGCCGCCGGCCGAACCCTGGCACCCAACGTCTTCGACGTGCTGCTCAGCGATGACGACTTCCAGCGGGCCCAGGAATGGGGCACGCCCCTGGCCGAGGAACTCTGCGATGTGGTGATCAACCACGTCCGCAGCCAGGGCTACACGCTGCAGGGTCCGGTCCGCATCTCGTTCCGTCGCGATGAAGCCCACCGTCCGGGAGACTTCGAAATTACCTCCAAGACCGAAAAGGCTTCCGGCCCGGCTGCCGCGGCCCCGCTGCGCGCCAACGTTCCGGCTGCGCCCAGCCGCCAGCCCGTCCGCCTGCAGCCCGTCCTGGACATCGACGGCCAGCGGTATTCACTCAACGCGCCCTCAATCGTCCTTGGCCGTTCATCAGAAGCTGACATTCTCGTGGACGACACCGGAGTCTCCCGCCGCCACCTGGAAATCCAAACAGCCGGCGGCACCACCACGGCCGTAGATCTGGGTTCCACCAACGGCAGCTACGTCAACGGACACAAAGTGGCCGGCAGCATGGAGCTCACCGACGGCTCCACCATCACGATGGGACGGACCAAAATCATTTTCCGCCTCCTGCCGGCCAACGCTGGCGGCCGCCCATGAGCGAACTGACCATCACGGCCCTGCGTTTCGGTTTCCTGCTCCTTCTCTGGGTTCTGATCTTCAGCATCGTCTCTGCTATGCGCCGCGACCTCATGATCGGCCGCAAGGCCGCCACGGGCGTCCCCACGGCCAGGCAGGTCCGCAAGAACCCCGACCTTGCCGAGCCGGCTCCTACGCCGGTGAAGCAGCAGGCCCGCCAGCTGGTGGTGACGGAAGGCCCGCTCAAGGGCCGGACCGTCCCCCTGGCTGCCAGCCCAATCTTGCTGGGCAGAGCCCAGGAAGCCACCCTGGTGCTGGAGGACGATTACGCCTCCGGCAGGCATGCACGGCTTTTCCCGCAGGGAAGCCGCTGGTTCATTGAGGACCTCGGCTCCACGAACGGCACCTATCTGGCCGACCAGCAGCTCACCCGGGCCCTCCCAGTGGACCTCGGCGTACCCGTGAGAATCGGCAAGACGGTCATCGAATTGAGGCCATAGCCATGGCCGCTCCGGACATCCCCGCGGAGAAGGCGCCAGCCTCGCCGCGTCCCCTGATTCTGCGCTACGCCGCGCGCTCCGACGTCGGCCGTATCCGCGCGAAAAACGACGACTCCGCCTACGTAGGCCGGCACTTGGCCGTCGTGGCCGACGGCATGGGCGGGCACGCCGGAGGTGATGTCGCCTCCGCGGCGACCGTCCTGGACATGATCCACTTGGATACGGACGAGTACGAGGGCGACGCCGGAACCGTCCTCGCCGACGAAATCCAGACGGCCAACTCGCTGCTGTCCGAACTCGTCCACATCAATCCCAAACTGGCCGGCATGGGCACTACCGTGACGGCCCTGCTGCTCGCGGAGGGCAAGCTGCACTTCGCCCATATCGGCGATTCGCGAGCGTACCGGCTCCGGGACGGCGAGTTCAAACAGATCAGCATTGACCATACGTTCGTCCAGCGCCTGATCGATGAAGGCCGCCTCCGCCCCGAGGAAGCCGAAACCCACCCGCACAAGAACGTCCTGATGCGCGTCCTCGGAGACGTCGATGCAAGCCCCGAGCTGGACCTGGACACGCTGGACGTTCAGCCCGGCGAACGCTGGCTGCTCTGCTCCGACGGCCTGAACTATGTGGCCGGCCACGTCGTGGAACGGACAGTCCGGGAAACCAAGGACATGCGCGAATGCGTGGAAACGCTTGTCGATCTCACCCTGGAGGCCGGCGCCCCGGACAACGTCACCGTCGTCATGGTCGAAATTGCCGAGGAAACGGACGACGACGTCAAGACAGCCGCCGTCGAAATCGTTCCTCCCGCTGAACTGACCGGCGAAAAGCCGGCTGCAGCCGCCGGTGCGGTTGCCGCCGCGGCCACGGCCGATTCTGTGGAGCAGCCCGGTGAAGCGGCGCCGGTAACGGCGTCCGCCCCCGCCCCGGGCACCCCCCGGGCGTCCGAACCTTCGGCTCCGGACACCGCCGACCAGGCAGACGCCGCCGGCACCGCGGACACCGCGGACACCGCGGACACCGGCCAGGATGCCGGCGAGGAGCCTACAACCACCACGGACCCCCATCTGGGCGAACATCTCTCGGCAGAGGTGCTGCGGCAGGAGCTGTCCTCACGACCCCACCTCCTCGTTGGAGCGGCCGTCGCGGCGGCCGAAACTGGCTCCATCCCCACCATCGCTGGGCGCACCGTCGCACGCCGGGCGGCTACAGTCCTGACCCACAAAGCCGAACAGGCGCGCGACGAAGCCGCCGAATTGGGCCCGGAACGGCGGCCTCGCCGGTGGATCACCATGGGCATCGCGGCCGCAGCGCTCGTGGCCCTCGCGGTGGGGCTCTGGCTGGGATACGCCTGGACGCAGACGCGCTATTACATTGGCGAATTCGACCAGCGGGTGGCGATTTTTAATGGCGTCTCGCAGCGCCTTGGCCCGCTCCAGCTGTCCACCCTTGAGGCCGTAACCGACATACGGATGGATTCACTGCCCCAGTTCTCCCAGCAGCGCGTGCGCCAGACGGTGCCTGCACGCGATCTCTACGACGCCCAGCGCATCGTTAAGAACCTCGAGCGCACGGGCAGCACCGCACCGTCGGATGAGTGCCTGACCCAATCACCGACTTCCACCGCTGCCGGCTCCCCGTCTCCGAAACCCCCTACCGCCACGGCCTCTCCCAAACCCACGGCATCTGCCTCCAAGCGTCCGACCGCGACGGCCAGCCCCAAGCCGACGGCATCTCCAACAGCCACCGCCGGCGCCTCCGCAGTGCCATCTCCAACCGCAACCTGTGAGGGTGGCCAATGACCCACGCCGACACAATCCCGAAGCCACGCCGCAACGTCGAGTTGCTGCTGCTCGTACTGGCACTTGGCGTGAGCATCGGCGCCAACGCGCTGATCAGCATCGACGAGCAGACCGCTTTTGACACGGATTTCTGGTTCCAATCCAGCCTGCTGGCGATTGCGGCCCTGGTTTTCCATGTGGTCCTGCGGCTCCGTGCAAAGTATGCCGATCCGGTAATACTTCCACTTGTGATCGCACTCAACGGCCTCGGCCTGGCAATGATCCACCGCCTGGACGCGCCGGGGGAAGACACCGGCAACAACCAGATGAGGTGGACCCTCATCGCCATGGCCGTCGCGATTGCCGTGATCTGGCTGCTCAAGGACCACCGGGTCCTGCGCCGCTTTACGTACATCTCCCTTGCAGTGAGTGCACTGCTGCTGATCCTGCCGCTGGTGCCCGGCATTTCCGCCGGCGAAATCCTGGGCGCCCGCGTCTGGATCCGCCTCGGCCCCATGACGTTCCAGCCCGGCGAGGTCGCGAAGATCACCCTGGCTATATTCTTCGCTGGCTACCTTTCCTCGAACCGCGACCTGATCATGCTGGCGGGCCGGAAAATCGGTCCGCTGCAGTTCCCGCGGTTCAAGGACATGGGACCAATGATCACCGCCTGGCTGGTCAGCATCGGCGTGTTGATCTTCCAGCGCGACCTCGGATCCTCCCTGCTGTTCTTCGGACTGTTCATTGTGATGATCTACGTGGCCACAAGCAGAATCAGCTGGGTGGTCATCGGCCTCGCACTCATCCTGGGTGGCGGCTTTGTGGCGTCCAAGGTCTTTTCCCACGTCGCACTCCGCATCGACGCCTGGCTCAATGCATTTACCGAGGAAGTCTTCGGCCGGTCCCCGGGCGGCAGCGGCCAGATCGTCGAAGGCCTCTTCGGCATGGCCAGCGGCGGACTCGTGGGCACCGGGCTTGGCCAGGGACGTCCCAACCTGGTTCCCTTTGCGAACAGCGACATGATCATCGCATCCTTCGGTGAAGAGCTTGGCCTGATTGGGCTGTTCGCCATCGTCATGATGTACCTCCTCCTCTTCACCCGCGGCTTCCGGGCGGCCCTCGGCACGCGGGACGCCTTTGGCAAGCTGCTGGCGTGCGGCCTGTCCTTCGCGGTGGCCCTGCAGTGCTTTGTGGTCATCGGCGGCGTCACGCGGCTCATCCCCCTGACGGGCCTGACCACACCTTTCCTTGCCGCGGGAGGTTCTTCCCTCCTCGCGAACTGGATCATCGTGGGCCTCCTGCTGATGATTTCGCACACTGCGCGCGGCCCCGTGGACACCACGCCAATGCAGCCGGGCAAAACCCCGGAGGCACAGACAACGGCGCAGCAGCCCGCTCCCGTTGCTGGCGGACGGCCCGGCAGGAATGCCACCCAGACCCTTCCTGACGCTCCCACCGAGGCGGTGAAACACCTGTGAACCAGGCCATTCGACATTCATGGATCGCCGCGATCGCCATGTTCGCCCTGATCTTCGGTGCGCTCAGCTATGTCCAGGTGGTTGGGGCCGACGAGCTCAAGGCCAACGCTTGGAACAAGCGTGCCATTCTCCAGAACTACTGCAACGACCGCGGCGCGATCCTCGTTGGCGGCACGGCCATCGCAGAGTCCGTTGAGGGAAACGAGACCTGCAAGTTCCAGCGGACCTACACACAGCCCGAGCTCTACGCGGGGCTCACAGGCTACTTCTCGAAGAACTACGGCGTGACCGGCCTCGAGCGCGCCATGGACGCCCAGCTCGCCGGCAGTTCGGACCAGCTCTTCCTGGACCGCATCGGGCAGCTGTTCCTGGGCAACCAGCCGAAGGGTGCCTCCGTGGAACTAACCATCGACCCCAAGATCCAGAAGCTGGCGTATGACCTCATCCCGGACGGCCAGCGCGGATCGATCGTGGTCACGGACCCCAAGACTGGCAACATCCTGGCCATGGTCAGCAAGCCGTCATACAACCCCAACCTCATCGCCACCCAGGACGCGGCCAAGGAGCAGGCAAGCTACAACGAGGTCATCAAGGTTCCCGGCGTCAACCTGAACCAGTCAGTCAGCGGCCCCACGGGCGCCCTCCTGGCACCGGGGTCGGTCTTCAAACTCGTGGACACCGCGGCAGCGTTGGGCTCGGGCAAATACAACGCGGACAGCGAACTGCCGAATCCGGCCGAAATGTCGTTCCCGGGCATCCAGTACCGCCTGCCCAACTATGCCGGCGGCAACTGCTACACCCGGAACACCGCCAACTTCGCGTTTGCGCTCCAGCAGTCCTGCAACACACCGTTTGCGAGCATCGCCCAGAAACTCGGTGAGGACGCGATCGCCGAGCAGGCGGCTAAGTTCGGCTTCGGCCAGGAACTGGGCGACCAGCTCAAGCTCGACTATGCCAAGAGCATCTTCCCGCGGGACCTGGACGCGGCCGGGCTGGCGCAGTCCGCCATCGGGCAGCGCGACGTCCGCGCCACGCCGCTGCAGATCGCGCTGATGACCTCGGCCATCGCCAACGGCGGCGTGCAGATGGCACCCAACCTGATCAAGGCCGTACGGTCCCCAGACCTGCGCGTCCTCGAAGAACCGAAGCCTGTTCCGCTGCGGACCTCCACCACGCCGGAGATAGCCGGCCAGATCACTGACTGGATGACCAGCGTGGTGAGTGAAGGAATCGCGGGCGGGGCGGCCGTCCCCGGTGTCGAAGTTGCCGGTAAGACGGGCACCGCAGAGCTGGGAACCGGCTTGAACAACTCCTGGTTTACCGGGTTTGCCCCGGCTAAGGACCCGCGGGTGTCTGTCACCATCGTCATGCAAGGCGTTGACATCACCACCGGCGCACAGCTAACCAGTCCGAACGCAAAGAAGATTTTTGAGGCGGTGTTGAATAAGTGAGGCCTACATCGGGAATCACCCTCGGCGGCAGATTCCAGTTGACCACGCGTATTGCGATCGGCGGCATGGGCGAAGTCTGGAAAGCCAAGGACCTTATCCTCGGCCGCATCGTGGCCATCAAAGTGCTCAAGGAGGAGTACACGGGAGACCCTGGCTTCCTCCAGAGATTCCGTGCGGAGGCCCGCCACACCGCGCTGCTAAACCACGTGGGCATCGCCAATGTTTTTGACTACGGCGAGGAGGAGGGGTCCGCCTACCTGGTCATGGAGCTGGTCCCCGGCCAGCCGCTGAGCAGCATCATCGAACACGAGCAGGTCCTCTCGCCGGACCGCACTCTGTCCATGATGGCCCAGACCGCACGTGCGCTGTCGGTTGCCCATGCCCAAGGCCTGGTGCACCGCGACATCAAGCCGGGCAACCTGCTGATCACACCCGACGGACGGGTCAAGGTGACGGACTTCGGCATCGCCCGCCTTGCGGACCAGGTCCCGCTGACGCAGACCGGCCAGGTGATGGGTACCGCCCAGTACCTCGCCCCGGAACAGGCCACCGGCCAGACGGCCACGGGCGCTTCCGACATCTACTCGCTCGGCGTTATCGGTTACGAGTGCCTCACGGGCCACCGGCCGTTCTCCGGCGAGTCCCAGATCGCCATCGCCTTGGCTCAGGTGAACGATGCCCCGCCGCCCCTGCCGGACACCCTGCCAAAGCCGGTCCGGGCGCTCCTGATGTCCATGCTCGCCAAGGATCCGAAGAACCGGCCGGCCAACGCCATCAAACTTTCCGAAGCCGCCGAAGCCATCCGCAACGGAGATATTTCGGCAGCCCACGCCGCCGTTCCCGGCATGCTGCTTTATGAGGCAGCCACCGGCCCCATCACGGCCCCGGTCAAGATGCACACGGCGCCCACCGGAGTCATTGGCTCCGAGAAAAACTCAACGACGGCGACCTCCGCCCTGCCGGTGCTCGGCGCCGCAGCCGCGGGTGCTGCAGCCGCGGGCGCAGCTGGCGCAGCAGGCGAGGGAACGCCCACCCGTGCCGGCAGCACCCTTTCGCGGGCTGACGCCCTGGCCGCCGAACGCAGCTGGGTCCAGGAAGAGGAACAGTACGACGACGAGCCTGCCGATGAGCCCGAACGTCGCAAGCGCAGCCCGTGGACCTGGCCGCTGATCGCCCTGATCCTGCTGGTTCTGTTCGCCGTCGTCGGCATCCTCCTGAGCCAAGCCGGCATTCTTTTCCCGTCGCAGGCGCCTGCGGGCACCACCTCGAGTTCGCCAAGCCGGACAACCTCCACGAGCGCCAGCCCGACGCCTTCCGCGACATCGGCAACGCCCACGCCCACGACCCCCTCGCCAACGCCCACGCCCACGGAAACCACCCCGGAGGCCATCAACCTGATTCCCGACGCCTACCTGGGACAGCAGTACAGCAAGGTGCGCAGCGACCTGATCGCGCTCGGGCTGCAGGTGAACGGCGTCCCGGTCGCCGATCCCGCTGCTCCCGGCACCGTCACGGACATCAATCCGTCCGGCCCGGTTCCGGCGGGTGAAACGATCAAGGTCACGTATTCCAAGGGTCCGGAGCAGATCGTAGTACCGGATATCAGCGCCGGCAGCAGCGAGGCCGAGGTACAGAGCGCCATCGAAAAGGCCGGGCTGCGCTGGCAAAAGGGAGATGATGTCGAGGGTGATCCGGGACAGGAGCCCGGTACGTTTGTCAGCTCTGATCCGGGCGCCGGCAAGAAGGTCGACGCCGGTTCCGTGGTGACGTACCACCTCGCCAAAGCCCTGATTCCCTCACCCTCGGCCACGGTCACTCCCAGTGCCCCTCCGACCGGGCGGTAAGCCGTGACCACGCCGCCAAGAATGCCGTCGCACCGGGAGGACAGCCTCCCGGTGACAGCCCAGCGCGTCCTCAGCGGACGCTATGAGCTCGGCGAGCTCATAGGACGAGGTGGCATGGCGGACGTGCACCGTGGCATCGACACCCGGCTCGGGCGGACGGTGGCCATCAAGCTGCTGCGTCCGGACCTGGCACGGGACCCGCAGTTCCAGGCGAGATTCAAGCGCGAGGCGCAGGCAGTTGCCGCCCTGAACCACCCGTCGATCGTGGCTATCTACGACACGGGTGACCACGCAGTCCCCGGAGATGCCCACGACCAGATCCGGGTTCCCTACATCGTGATGGAATTCGTCGCCGGGCAAACCCTCAGGGACCTCATCCGGTCCAAGGACATCACCATTAACCAGGCCATCAGCTACACCCTCGGCGTACTGTCCGCGCTGGAGTACAGCCACAAAGCCGGCATCGTGCACCGGGACATCAAGCCTGCCAACGTGATGTTCTGCGAGAGCTCGAACATGGTCAAGGTCATGGACTTCGGCATCGCACGGGCCATGGCCGACTCCGCCGCCACCATGACCCAGACGCAGGCCGTGGTGGGCACGGCCCAGTACCTCTCGCCAGAGCAGGCGCGCGGCGAGACCGTGGATGCCCGGAGCGACCTTTATTCCGCGGCCTGCCTGCTGTTCGAAATGCTGACCGGGCGTCCGCCGTTCGTCGGCGAGAGCCCCGTTTCCGTGGCGTACCAGCATGTGCGCGAAATCCCGGAACCGGCCAGCAGCCTCAATCCCGAGGTTTCCGAAGCACTGGACAGCGTCCTCGCAAAGGCCCTGCAGAAGAACCGCGCCGACCGTTTCCAGGACGCGGCGGCCTTCCGGCGCGCGCTCCGTGCAGCCAAAAACGGTGTCGCGGTGCCTGGCCTGTCAGCCAGCGAGGCGCCGACCGACCCCAACGACCATGTTCCCGAACCGCACCGCAATCCTCCCACCGCGGCCTTTTCCATGACCGGCGCCAGCTTCCTTGACGATGCCCCCGGAGGCCGGCTCAGGCCTGCTTACGATGACGCAGGCGACGCCGTGCTTCCCGCGGAGGCCGCCGCGGTGTACGAGACCGCAGAGCAGGACGAACTTCCCTTGGGCCTGCCCCGCGAACGGGAGCGTACGGGCGTACAGAAGTCCCGCCGTCGGGCCTGGACCGCCACCTTTGTCATCTTTACCCTCCTGGTGCTGGCCGGCGGCGGGCTATGGCTGTACAACGTGATGAACCAGCCTCCGGCCGAGCCGGTCAAGGTTTCTGTCCCGTCTGTGGAGGCCCGCACAGAAACTGAAGCCCTTCAGTTGCTGTACGACGCCCGGCTGCGGCCCCAGATCAAGCGTGTGCAGCATGACACGATCGCCAAGGGCACGGCCATTGGAACCGTGCCCGCGGCCGGTTCATCGCTTGAGCCGGACTCGGACGTGACCCTCAACATTTCCGCCGGACCAAGCGCGGTGAAGGTCCCGGAAGCACTGCCTGGGCGGACGGAAGCGGCGGCCCGCGACATCCTGAGACAGGCCGGATTGGTGGGGGCACCGTCCACCACCATGGCCAACAGCGCCACGGTAGCGGGAGGCCTGGTGATCACTACCAAGCCGGCTCCGGGCCAGCAGGTGGCCGTCGGGAGCACCGTGGAAATTGTGGTGTCCACGGGCAAGGTGGCCATGCCCGAACTCCGAGGAATGACCCGCGCCGAAGCGGAGGCCGCGCTGAAGGCCCTGGGCTTGCCGGCCGTCATCAACGAAGTGGAGAACTCCCAGGTGGTTCCGGGCAAGGTGACCGGGCAGAGCGATCCCCTCAATTCCCTGGTAGAGCAGGGTAAGGCGATCACCGTTACGGTTTCCAAGGCTCCGGCGCCGAAGCCCACCCCGACGCCAACACCGAGCAGCACCGGCACGGCGAAGCCCAAGCCTTAGGGCTTCGACTCAGGCGTCAGCTCAGTGGCCGCCAGCTACGTGACCGGCACGCGCACCTGCCCCGCGTGGCCGGCACCCGCCGGCGCCGGAGTCCTCTGCCGGGTTCTAGTGCTGGATGAGCGGGCTGAGCTTGGCCGCGCGTGCGGCCGCGCCCGCCATGCCCAGTGACTCGAGCCAGTTTCCCAGCATCTGGTAGCCGCCCTCGGTAAGGACCGATTCCGGATGGAACTGCACGCCGCACAGAGGGGCGGTGCGGTGCTGCAACCCCATGACGACGCCGGTGGCGGTCTCGGCAGTGATTTCGAGGATGTCCGGAATGGACTCCCGCACGGCGGCCAGTGAGTGGTAGCGCGTCGCGGTGACGGGGGAGGGCAGGCCTGCGAAGACGCTGGCGCCCTGGTGCTGGACCAGGGACGTCTTGCCGTGCATCAGTTCCGGCGCGTGCGTCACAATGCCGCCGTAGGCCTCGGCGAGGGCCTGATGGCCCAGGCAAACGCCGAACATGGCTTTGCTGTTGTCCCCGCACCACTTGATCAGCTCGATGCAGACGCCCGCCTCCGACGGTGCGCCCGGACCGGGCGAGATGAGTACGCCGTCGCGCGTTTCAGCCATTTCGATCGCTTCGGCGAGCGTCACGTCGTCATTGCGGACCACCGTGGTCTCGGCGCCCAGTTCCTGGAGGTAGCCCACCAGGGTGTAGACGAAGCTGTCGTAATTGTCCACGACGAGGATCTTGGTTGTGCTCATGGGTTACTTGCCGCACCAATCGTTGAGTCGGTGAATTGTGTGAACTGGGACATCCAGGGGAACAGGAACTCGACCATCAGGAACAGTGTCCCGGCGATCAGCGCCACTGACGTGAGGATGCGCAGCCAAAGCGGGCCCGGCAGGTGCCGGAATATCCAACCGTACAAGTCTCAGCCTTCCCCTCGTGCGCGTGCCACTTGGGCGGCAATCTCGGCAGGCGGTCCTGCGGATGCGGGCTGCCAGCGTTCCATCACGGAGTACGCAATGATCCGTTCCTGCGAACCGAAGCGGGGGTTGCAGCTGGTCATGGTCAGGAATCTTTCTGTGGGCCTGACCCCGGGCTTCGAGGGCACGGGGAGCAAGACGTCAACGTTGGAGGGCATCACGATCCGGTTGTTACGGAAGACGTAAACGTAGTAGCCGTCGCGCGTCTGGACATAAATCTTGTCACCCGGTACGAGGGTGTGGATATTGTCCAGGACGGCACCGTGCGTCTGGCGGTGTCCGGCCACGGCAAAGTTGCCTACGGCACCGGGCATGGCCGTTCCGCCGTAGTGGCCCAGGCCGAGGGTGTCCAGCACATCCGCCGTGGTGCCCTCGACGATGGGACGGGTGTAGGTTTCGCCAAACCTGGGAATGTACATGATGCCGATGGTGCCGCCGTGGCCGGGAGCCTGGGCAACTGCCGGTGCGCCGTAGTTCTTCTGCCCTGCCGGCGCCTCCGCGCTGGGCGCCGGCGTTACGGGTCCACCAAGGTCGCGGGTGAAGTCCTTGACCGCCGCGCTTTGCTTGGCATCGGATTCCACGTTGGTCCACCACAACTGCCAGGCGACGAAGAGCAGGAGCACAATGCCCACCGTAATCAGCAGCTCGCCAATGATCTGCACGGCCTTTCGCAGGATCACGACGCCGGCTGCCGGCTTGGCAGGGGCGATCACCTTTTCCTGCAGTACCACGCGTTCTCCTCAAAGGCGGTTGCGGTGGGCGCTGGTGTGGCCTGAACTACAGCTAGAATTGGCTGCTAGTAAGACTTCAGACTTGACCAGGAGCGCGCAGGCCGCCGGCAATATTCCTCTGAGCAGGATATCAAGCCGGGTCGCCGTTCTTGATTCAGCCCGCCAAGGAGGACATGTGCCCGAGTCAAAGCCACGTAAGAAGACCGCCCGCGCGGCCGAGCCGGTCTCTGCAACACAGACGTACAAGCCGAACCCTGTGTGGTTCAAGCCGGTCATGTTCGGTCT
Organism: Arthrobacter sp. 05T444; assembly: GCF_056395905.1. Classification (NCBI taxonomy): domain Bacteria; kingdom Bacillati; phylum Actinomycetota; class Actinomycetes; order Micrococcales; family Micrococcaceae; genus Arthrobacter; species Arthrobacter sp. 05T444. Next base: position 221,259 of record NZ_JBFTKK010000004.1, on the reverse strand, counting down.
CATGATCATCGGGCTGCTGTGGATCATCACGTTTTACATCAGTGAAGGAAAGCTCCCTGTTGGCGACTGGGGATCCTGGAACATCGTGGCCGGATTCGGCATCGCGATCGTGGGCTTCCTGATGACCACCCGCTGGCGTTCCTGAACACCACGCAGCAGCCATGACCGAAGGCATCATCGTCGGCGACGACGGCCTCGCCCGTCCGTTGTGGGCCTCCGTCGATCCCCTGATGCGCGAGTACTACGACACAGAATGGGGTCTGCCCGTACGTGACGAGCAGGGCCTCTACGAGCGCATCAGCCTGGAGGCGTTTCAAGCCGGCCTGTCCTGGGCCACCATCCTGCGCAAGCGGCCCGCTTTCCGTGCGGCTTTCGCCAACTTCCACCCCGAGACCGTAGCCGCGTTCACCGAGACCGATGTCGAACGGCTGCAGCAGGATACCGGGATCGTGCGCAACAGGCTGAAGATCCGCGCCGCCATCACCAACGCCCAAGCCACCATTGAGCTGCGTAACAAGGGCGGATTGGTGGACTTTGTCTGGGGATTCCAGCCCACCTCGACTCCTGCCCCTTCGACGCACGCCGATGTGCCCACCCGGTCTCCGGAGTCCATAGCCCTGTCCAAGGCGCTGAGGAAAGAGGGATTCGCCTTCGTGGGGCCAACTACGATGTTCGCCCTCATGGAAGCCGTCGGGATGGTGGACACACACCTCATTGACAGTCACCGCCGAGGCACCTCCGGGGTCTGGTTGTAGCCGGGCCGGCTCTCTCAGTTTCGCTGCTTCACGGCCGAGCGCGCGTGCACACGTGTTGGTAAAGATATCCACAGTGTTGATAACCCAAGCGCCCACATTCGCAGCAAGCGCACGCCATGGCTGTTCAGCCACTAGCCGATCCGCGCGAACGACAGCTCAAGTTATTAACAATTGTGGAAAGGCTGTGGATAAAGGCCTGGTCGCGTCCGTCCGGCTTACTGCGTCTTCCGACGGACGGGGTGCCGGCTCGTGATGGACACGCGGTTGAACGCATTCATCGTGATGGCCAGCCAGCTCACCGCCGAATACTGCTCGGCCGTCAGGTGGTCGCGCGCGTAGCCGTCCTCCAGGTCCCGGGTGTGCGTATCGGGAAGGGCCGTGATGCTCTCTGCAAGGGCCAGGGCGGCCCGCTCGGTCCCGTCGAACAGGTCCGTGTCGCGCCAGGCGGGGAGAACAGCCAGACGCTGGCTTGATTCGCCTCCCTTGAGGGCGTCAGCCACGTGCATGTCCAGGCAGTACGCGCAACCGTTGAGCTGGGACGTGCGGACGTTGAGCAGTTCTACGAGTTTGGGGTCCAGCCCGGCTTCAAGGGCGGCTTCCCGCACCTTCAGCCCCAGCCCATTGAGGGCACGCCAAGACGCAGGGTGGTATTTGTCCAAGTAGATATGTTCAGTGGTGCTCATGGCGTACTCCTCGAAGAATCGGGCCGCCGCACGGAGCCGGCGGACTTGTGAGGCGGGCTGGCGATTAGTCCGAGACTACACGCGGACGGGGTGCGCTTATCCACTTAACAACAGGCGACTACCCACAGGTTATCCACAGGTGGGGATAACCTGTGGGACGGCGCGGACGGATTTACCGGGATGTAGGCCTCAGAACGGCACTCCAACGTTGAACTACATGGCTGGAAGTTATTAACACTGTGAATAAGCCTGTTGAAAATTCCTGCTGTGCACAGCCAAGGCTCCCGGCTGCCTTGCCCCTGGCTTGGCAGCGGCAGGCGCCCTGGAGCTACCCACCCGGTACAGGCACCGGTACAGCTGTGGATTGGCCCCTGTCCGCCACTTATTCGCGGAATAGTTGTCCACTTAACCACAGGGCCTTCCTGAGTACTTATCCACAATTGTGGACCCAGCGGACGGCCCAGTCCGAAGATCCGCCAGTCCGGGCGGATTTCTAGACACGTCCGACAGAACTACAGCTGTGTAAGTTACCAACAGTGTGGATAACCCCTGTGGAAAACTCGGCAGCGATAGCAGCAGGGTGCGGAGCCCGAACGAAGGAGGGTCGAGAGTCGACCACGTGGGAAGTCCGTTCGCTTGCGGGAAGCGGGTGACGGTCTGGGAGGCGACCAGGCAGCCGCACGCGCAGTTGTCGGCGCTCAAAACGGCGCAAGCCTGCCTGGACGGGCAGGTCCATAGCAGCAGCGACGGGGCTCCTATGCAGAACGCCCGCGCCCAACGTGGGTGCAGGCGTTCTGGGCGGGGCGGGTGCAGAGGGGAGAGAGCGGTGGCGGGGGTCAGGCGGTGATGACGCGGTACCAGGAGACCGCTACCAGGAGTGCCAGAACAATGGCCAGCCCGGCCAACTGGATGAGGTGCTGGCGGGGTCCGCGGGGTGCGTAGGCGATGACAGCCGCGCACAGCGCACCGGTGATCAGGCCGCCAAGGTGGGCCTGCCAGGCGATCTGCGGGACCATGAATCCGATAACGCCGTTGATGGCGATGAGCACCCAGAGTTGCCTGGTGTCGCCGCCGCGGTGGCGCTGCACCACGAGCATGGCGCCGAAGAGCCCGAAGATGGCCCCCGAAGCACCCACGACCCCCACCGGGCCGCCCTCCGGAAGAATAGGCGTCAGGAGCAGGTACCCCACGGATCCACCGAGTGCGGAGAGGAGATAGACAGCGAGGAACCGGATCCTGCCCAGCAATGGTTCGAGGGCCTGGCCAAAGATCCATAGCGTGTACATGTTCAGCAGGATGTGGAGCAGGAAGCCCTGGGAATGCAAAAAGGCCGACGTGATCATTCGCCACGGCTGGAATACGCCAAACTCGGGGGTGGCATAGACGGAGGCGTAGGCAAGCGTCCGGAACACGGCGCTTCCCGGAATCACCCACTGCAGGACGTACAGCAGCGCGCACACGGCGATTATCCCGAACGTCACCACCGGTTTCCCGGTGGCCACGGCGCCGCCGTAGACCGTCCGGACTGCCGGCGTCGTACGTTTTGTTTCGTTGACGCAGTCAACGCACTGGAATCCGACGGCGGCCGCCCGCTGGCACTCTGGGCATGCGGGACGCCCGCAGCGCTGGCAGCTCACATAGGAGGGCCGGTCCGGGTGCCTGGGGCACACGGGTACCTGCGCGGACGGCTCTGCCGACGGAATTCCGTAACTCATGGTGGGGTTAGAGCTGCTCGATATCGATGCTGTTGATCTTTACGTCTTCAACCGGGCGGTCGCCCATACCGGTGCGGACAGCCTCAATGGCGTCCACCACCTTCCGGGACTCGTCGTCTGCAACTTCGCCGAAGATGCTGTGCTTGCCCTGCAGCCAGTCAGTGGGGATGGTGGTGATGAAGAACTGGGAGCCGTTGGTGCCCTTGCCCATCTGCAGGCCGGCGTTGGCCATGGCCAGCTTGTAGGGGGCGTTGAAGCTCAACTCGGGGTGGATCTCGTCGTCAAACCGGTAGCCGGGTCCGCCGGTGCCGCGGCCCAGGGGATCGCCCGCCTGGATCATGAAGTCCTTGATGATGCGGTGGAAAATGGTGCCGTCGTACAGCGGCGTGCCGGACTTGTCTTCGCCGCTCTCCGGGTGCGTCCACGGCTGTTCGCCCGTGGCCAGTCCAATGAAGTTCTTAACAGTCTTCGGCGCGTGGTTGCCGAAGAGGTTCACGACGATGTCGCCGAGGCTTGTGTGGATGGTTGCTTTTGCAGTTGCTGTGGCAGTCATACGGTCATTCTTTCACGGCGGGTCAACGCGGGACGGGGCCTGAAACGCAGTTCCGCGCTGGGTGAAATCCGCTCTGAATCCGCCTGAACGATAGCAGGGCAGCTCATCCGCAACGTAGGCTAACTGCAGAACCGTCACATTAATCGGGAGGTAGTTGTGAAGAAATCGGATCGTATTGCCCGTGAACTGGAATTGTCGGTCAGTTCCGCAGTAGAGAACGCAAAAGACCGGATGGAAGCTGCAGTGGACTGGGCTGTACCCCGGCTGCAGCATGGCATCGACACCGCTTCCCCCAAGATCCAGGAAGGGCTCAAGTCGGCAGCCCACAACCTGGCTGGCGGAGTTGCCACCGTGACGCCCCGCCTCCAGGACGGACTGTCGCAGCTGGCGCCCAGGATTCACGACGCCGTTGAGGGCGCGACGCCGAGGCTGCACGAGGCCCTGGACCGGGCCGCGCCTGTTATCAACCAGGCCCGTGACCGCGTGGTAGTGGAATACCTTCCGCGTCTCTCGGACCAGATCGGCACGGCGTCGGAAGTGGTCCACCGGACGCTGGAGGGCGCACCGGCCCGGGTGGACGCCGTAGCACAGAGGCTTGGCGACGTCGGTATCATCCACTCCCTCCAGGAGCAGGCACAGGTTGCCGGCAGCCAGTTGAAGTCGGCAGCCTCCGAGGCAAGCCGGGCAGTGACCGGCAAGCCGCTGATCCAGCCGGAGAAGCCCAAAAAGCGTGGTCTCCTGATCGTCGGTGTGATCGCAGCTGCGGTCGCAGCCGGTGTCGCGGCGTGGAAGGCTTCCAAACCGGTGGAGGACCCGTGGAAGACCCCGGCCCCCGTTACACCGGCACCGTCCACCACAGCGCCTTCCGCCCCTGTGGCCGAGACGCCGGCGCCCGTAGCCGCCGCCACGGTGAACGAATCGGCACCCGGATCCGACGCCGCACCGCTGGCCCCTGCCTCCGCAGAGGACAGCGACAACGCAGCTGACAAGGCCAAGCACGTGGCCGAGGATGCAGACGCCGACGCCGGTGCTGTCGCCTCCGATGCGAAGACGGCCGTCAAGAACATTGCGGCCAACATCGACAACGGCGCGGACAAACCGGCCGACAAGTAAACAATCTCCACGCCCACCGGGCGTGCGGTTAGAGGGGTTCCGCCTGGTGCGGGGCCCCTCCAGTCATTTATGGCCAGGTTGCTTGGACCGCTGGAACCTTTTGTGGGTCCGGCTGCGTAGGCCGCGGAAAGAAAATCGATCGGTGCTAAGTTTGAGGTGATGTCACCCGATAGATCCGCCGAGGATTCCTTGCACGACGCTCAGCTGCCGGGCGTATCAATCGTCATACCGGCATATAACGAGGAAAGCGTCATCCGGCAGTGCCTCATCGCGGCCGTTTACCAGTCCGTTCCGGCGCACGAGATTATCGTGGTGGACAACATGTCCAAGGACCGGACTGCGGACATCGTCCTGCAGATGCAGCAGGAATACCCGGAGAGCACCATCATCCTGCTTCGTCAGGACGCGAGCCAGGGCCTCATCCCCACACGGAACTTCGGCCTCGACCACGCCACCGGTGAAATCCTGGGCCGGATCGATGCCGACTCGGTGGTGGAACCGGACTGGGTGGAGCAGGTCCAGAAAGCGTTCGCGGACCAGTCCACGCAGGCTGCCACGGGACCGGTCGTCTACTACGACATGCCCATGCGGCGTTTCGGCCTCAAGGCCGATGACAAGATGCGCCAACTGATGCTCAAGCTGGCAAAGCACCAATACCACTTTCTGTTTGGCTCCAACATGGCGCTGCGGCGTTCTGCCTGGGAGATCATCCGCGGCGAGACCTGCCGGGATGAGAAGGACGAGATGCATGAAGACATTGATCTCTCCCTCCACCTGGCCGACCACGACCTGCGGGTCCAGTACTGGCCGCAGATGGTCTCTGGAATGTCCGCCCGGCGGCTCGAGGACTCACCCCGTGACTACCGCTACTACGTGACCCGCTTTGACCGCACGTATAAGGCCCACAACGTCAAGAAAATGGCCCTCAAGGCCCCTATGGTGGTCTTCTTCTCCGTGTACTTCCCTGCGAAGCTCCTGCGAGCCATTCACACGGTCAACACCAGCCAGCCAGCCCGCCGCGGCGGACAGTAGTCTCAGCGCTGGAAGCCGGCCCTTAGCGCCGGCCCAGGCGCCGCGGCTCCGGCAAACAGCTTCAGCGCCTGCCGGGGGCGGGAAACTTTCCTCCTCAGTCCGTCCCCAGCTCCGCCAAGGGCCGCTCCTGCGGTGTTTTGCCCCGCCCGGCTTTGCCGGTGCGCTGACCTGTGACGACGACGGCGAGCCCCACCAGGATCAGTGCAAGGCCGCCATACGTACCGGCGGGCAGGGTCTCGTTCAGAAAGATGGCCGCAAGCAGTGCTGCGCCGGGAATCTCAAGCAGGATGATCATTGAGACGAGCAGTGGACTCATGGTTGCCAGCAGGTAGTTGAAGGCGGTGTGCCCCACCAGCTGCGCACAAACGGTGATGGCTACGATCCCCAGCCAGCCGCCGGCGTCGAACCCCAGGAGCGGCTGCCTGGTGATGAGCGCCAGCAGCGCCACCAGCGCCGCGCACATGCCGTAGCAGAGCGTGGTGTAGGTTCCCGTTGTCATGCTCTGCCGGGCACGGCCCCCGGCCAGCGTATAAACCCCTGCGAGGAGCCCGCCAGCTACCGCCAGGAGGTCGCCGAGCAGCGCCTCGGGCGATGCGCCCATGTCAAAGCCCGTAATGGCGACGACGCCGCCGAAAGCGATGCCGAGCCCCACGAGGACCTGCCACCGGTGCCTCACGCCGCGGAGCATCTGTATGACGGCGATCCAGGCGGACTGGAGGCAGACCAAGGCGGTTGCCGCAGCAACCGATGTCAGCTGCAGGGAGGTAATGAAGCAGGCGAAATGCAACGCGAGGGCCGAAGCCGCCACGAGCGACCAGCGGAACTCCCGGCCCGTGATGTGGCCGAACTGCCGCGGTTCCCTGATCAGGGTGGGTGTGGCCACGACCGCAGCACCTATCGCGTTGCGCCAGAAGGCGATAGCGAGGGCACTGACCGTGGTTGCACCGAGTGTCGCAGCGATGAGGGGCCCGGAGGAGGCCACCCCCAGTACGCCCAGGGCCGCGAGGAAGAAGTTCACGACTCCACAGTAGTGTGCCCGGGCGGCCCTCCGATTCGGCCAATACGGGCCGCTCGCCGCCCTGTGGCAAGGTCCGAAGGGCCAGATCCCTGTGGCAAGGTCCGCCGGGCGGGGCTACGGCAACCCGCTAAACAAAAAAGTCCCGGCCATCTCTGGCCGGGACTTTCCTTATGGTGGAGGCACGGGGACTCGAACCCCGAACCCCCTGCTTGCAAAGCAGGTGCGCTACCAATTGCGCCATGCCCCCATAAGAAGCAACCCGTCAATCATACCCTAGTTCCGGAGGCCGTCTGACCAGCCTCCGTACCGGGGATCCGGACTATTCAACCGTATCGGTTGACTTACTCCAGACCGTTTTCCGGGCCCCGGATTCCTGCACTTTCCTGTAGAGCAGGACGCCTGCGATCGCAGCTGCAAATGCCAGCAACTTCTTCACACGCACCCCGTTCCGGTCAGTCTTACCTGATCCTTTACTTGAACCTGTGCAGGTTCCGTGGGCGTACCAGGACTTGAACCTGGGACCTCTTCGTTATCAGCGAAGCGCTCTAACCGCCTGAGCTATACGCCCCGATGCCTCATCGGGCCGAGACATGACTTTACAGCACATCCCGGCCCGATCTCAAATCGAGGCATTCCGCGGTGCTAATTCCGCGGAATCACGGGTTTTTTAGTCGTCCGTCAGCGTGACGCCGATGCCGCCCACGAGGGTGGCGGAGATGTTGTACAGCACGGCGGACAGCATGGACAGGGCCGTCAGCAGCACAACGTTGACTACGGCGATGATGACGGCAAAGGATGCCACCTGGCCGAGCGACGCAACCTTCTTCAGTTCAAAACCGCCACCCTCGGAGCCCGCGAGGGTGCCAAGGAGGCTATCCACCTGGTCGAAGATGCCTGTCAGGTCCAGGACGGTCCACAGCACAATGGCCGCAACCACGGTGACGATGCCGAGTGCCACGGAGAGCAGGAACGCCATCTTCAGGACGGACCAGGGGTCCACCTTGCTTACCAGCAGGCGCGCACGGCGGACCTTGGCCTTCGGGGCCGGCTTCACCAGTCCCGGGGCACTCTGGCCCGGCCGCTGGCCGGGTGCCGCGGGCCTCTGGCCCGGGGCCTGGGGCCGCTGCCCCTGGACGGGGCGCTGTCCCGGCGCCGCCGGGCGCTGGCCCTGGGAGGGCAGTCCCGGGGTTGACTGTCCAGGCAGTGACTGTCCTGGCGCCGCGGGGCGTTGCCCCGGAATGCCCGACGCCGTGCCCGGACTCTGCTGCGGACGCACCGGGGCATTCACTCGTGGAGCGGTTGCCGGCTGCCGCATCCCGCCGGGACCATTACTGCTCGGCTTGGGAAATGAGTCGGAATTACTCACTCGTTACCTCCGGTGTTGTCTTCGTTCAGCTCGGTGTCGCTGTCGGCATCCTCGGATGCCGCGGGCATCGCCGGCTCTGCCTCTGCTGTTTCTGCCTCTGCGGACCCGTCTACGGATCCCGTATCTTCAGCCAACGTTACGTCATCCTCCGGAGATTCCTCTCCCTCAAGGCCACGTTCGCTGTTCCGCGCCACCTCAATGATGCGGTCGTTCTTGTCAGGTTTTGCGAAGATGACGCCCATGGTGTCCCTGCCCTTGGCGGGAACCCCTGCCACGGACGAGCGGACCACCTTGCCGCCCTCCATGACCACCAGGACTTCATCCTCTTCCTGGACGATCAGGGCGCCAACCAGGTCACCGCGTTCCTCGGCGAGCTTAGCCACCTTGATGCCCAGCCCGCCGCGGCCCTGGAGACGGTACTCCTCGACGGCGGTCCGCTTGGCGTAGCCGCCTTCGGTGACGATGAACACGAATGATCCGTCGGTGACCACGTTCGCGGCGAGGAGCTCATCATCCTCGCGGAACTTCATGCCCGTCACGCCTGAGGTGGCCCGACCCATGGGGCGGAGTGCATCATCAGTCGCGGTGAATCGGATGGACTGGCCCTTCCGGGATACCAGCATGAGATCGTCTGTCTCGGATACCAGCTGGGCGGAAACAAGCTCATCCTCGTCGCGAAGGTTTATCGCGATGACGCCGGCGGAGCGGTTGGTGTCGTAGTCCTCCAGCCGCGTCTTCTTGACCAGCCCGCGCTTCGTGGCCAACACAAGGTACGGCGAGTGCTGATAGTCCCTGAGGTCCAGCACCTGGGCGATGTGTTCGTCCGGCTGGAAGGCCAGCAGGTTGGCCACGTGCTGTCCCTTGGCGTCCCGGCCGGCCTCAGCCAGTTCATAGGCCTTGGCCCGGTAGACGCGTCCGAGGTTGGTAAAGAAGAGGAGCCAGTGGTGTGTGGTGGTAACGAAGAAGTGTTCCACGACGTCGTCGCCGCGCAGCTGGGCGCCCTTTATGCCCTTACCGCCGCGCTGCTGGGAGCGGTAGTTGTCACTCCTTGTCCGCTTGACGTACCCGCCGCGGGTAATGGTAACCACCATTTCCTCTTCGGGGATCAGGTCCTCCATGGACATGTCACCGTCGTAGCCCATGAGGATCTTGGTTCGCCGGTCATCCCCGTGCTTGGCAACGATTTCCGCCAGCTCGGTGCTGATGATCTCACGCTGGCGCTCCTCCGAGGCAAGGATCGCGTTGAACTCTGCGATCATCGCTTCGAGTTCGGCGTGGCGGTCCTGGATCTTCTGGCGTTCCAGGGCTGCCAGGCGACGGAGCTGCATGTCCAGGATCGCCCTTGCCTGAAGCTCGTCGATATCCAGCAGTTCCATTAGGCCATCGCGTGCGGCTTCGGTGGTGTTGGACGCACGGATGAGGGCGATGACCTCATCCAGCATGTCCAGGGCCTTCAGGAGCGCGCGCAGGATGTGCGCTTCCTCCTCGGCCTTGCGCAGGCGGTAACGGGTACGCCGCGCGATGACGTCCATCTGGTGCGTCACCCAGTGGCGGATGAAGGCGTCTAGGCTGAGTGTGCGCGGCACACCGTCCACGATCGCCAGCATGTTGGCGCCGAAGTTTTCCTGCAGCTGGGTGTGCTTGTAAAGGTTGTTCAGCACCACCTTTGCCACGGCGTCCCGCTTAAGGACAATCACCAGGCGCTGGCCGGTGCGTCCCGAAGTTTCATCACGGAGATCGGCGATGCCCTGGACCTTGCCGTCCTTGACGAGCTCGGCAATCTTGATGGCGAGGTTGTCCGGGTTGGCCTGATAGGGCAGTTCGGTGACCACCAGGCACGTGCGGCCCTGGAGTTCCTCAACGTTGACCACGGCGCGCATGGTGATGGAGCCGCGGCCGGTGCGGTACGCGTCCTCAATCCCCTTGTGGCCCAGGATGGTGGCGCCAGTGGGGAAATCCGGTCCCTTGATGCGGAGCAGCAGCTCTTCGAGGAGCTGCTCGCGGCTGGCGGTGGGGTTGGACAGGTACCACTGGACACCGTCGGCAACCTCGCGGAGGTTGTGCGGCGGAATGTTGGTGGCCATGCCGACGGCGATGCCGGAGGAGCCGTTGACCAGCAGGTTCGGGAACCGGGCCGGCAGGATGGTGGGTTCCTGATTCTTGCCGTCGTAGTTGTCCTGGAAGTCGACGGTTTCCTCGTCGATGTCCCGCACCATCTCCATGGCGAGGGGAGCCATCTTGGTTTCGGTGTACCGCGGTGCTGCTGCGCCGTCGTTGCCCGGGGAGCCGAAGTTTCCCTGCCCGAGTGCCAGCGGGTAGCGCATGGTCCAGTCCTGGATCAGGCGCACCAGCGCATCGTAAATGGCGGTGTCACCGTGAGGGTGGTACTGGCCCATTACCTCGCCCACGACGCGCGCGCACTTGTTGAACGAACGGTCCGGGCGGTAGCCGCCATCGAACATTGCGTACAGCACGCGGCGGTGCACGGGCTTCAGACCATCCCGGACGTCGGGCAGCGCGCGGCCCACAATAACGGCCATGGCGTAGTCGAGGTAGGACCGCTGCATCTCCGTCTGGAGGTCGACCTGCTCCACGCGGTCAATCAGCAGATCGCCCTCCAACACCGGCTCGGGGAGATCTCCGGAGTCCGCGGGAACCTCAGGGGTTTCGTCACTCATAGTGTGTATTTTCCGTTTCAGGTATATGTCGGCTCGGGAATATCAGTGCGGTAAACCGCTTAGATATCGAGGAACCTGACGTCCTTGGCGTTCTGCTGGATGAAGTTGCGGCGTGATTCGACGTCCTCGCCCATCAGCACGTTGAAGATCTGATCCGCGGCGGCGGCGTCTTCCATGGTGACCTGGAGCAGTGTCCGGTGGTCCGGATCCATGGTGGTGTCCCACAGTTCCGTGTAGTCCATCTCGCCGAGTCCCTTGTAGCGCTGGATGCCGTTGTCCTTGGGGATGCGTCGGCCCGCAGCCTGTCCGGACACCAGCCTGGAGTCGCGCTCACGGTCGCTGTACACGTAATCGTGCGGGGCGTTGGACCATTTGATCCTGTACAGGGGAGGCTGTGCCAGGTATACGTAGCCATTTTCGATCAGCGGGCGCATGTAGCGGAACAGGAGCGTCATGAGCAGCGTGGTGATGTGCTGGCCGTCAACGTCGGCATCGGCCATGAGGACGATCTTGTGGTACCGCAGCTTGCTGAGGTCGAAGTCCTCACCAATTCCCGTGCCGAAGGCGGTGATCATGGACTGGACCTCGTTGTTGCCGAGGGCCTTGTCCAGCCGGGCCCGTTCCACGTTCAGGATCTTGCCGCGCAGCGGCAGGATGGCCTGCGTTTCCGGGTTGCGCCCGCGCTTGGCCGAACCGCCGGCGGAGTCGCCCTCCACGATGTAGACCTCGCACTTCGAAGGATCCTTGGAGGAGCAGTCGGAGAGCTTGCCGGGCATGCCGAAGGATTCCAGCGGGCTCTTGCGGCGGGCGTTGTCACGTGCCTTGCGGGCGGCCATGCGAGCCTGGGCAGCCGAAATGGCCTTGCGGATCACGTCCCTTGCCGGTCCGGGGTTGCGTTCGAGCCAGTCTCCGAGCTGGTCAGTGACCACGCGCTGGACGAATCCCTTGACCTCCGAGTTGCCCAGTTTGGTTTTGGTCTGGCCTTCGAACTGCGGCTCGGCGAGCTTCACCGAGATGACGGCCGTGAGGCCCTCACGGATGTCGTCGCCGGTAAGGTTCTCTTCCTTTTCCTTGATGATGCTCTTCTCCCGCGCGTAGCGGTTGATGAGTGAGGTCATCGCGGCCCGGAACCCCTCTTCGTGGGTTCCGCCTTCATGGGTGTTGATGGTGTTGGCGTAGGTGTGGACGCTCTCTGAATACGCGCTGGTCCACTGCATGGCCATTTCCACCGCAATCTTGCGTTCGGTGTCCTCGGTTTCGAAGGCGATGACGTCCTCGTGGACCACATCGACTTTTTTGCCGGAATTCAGGTGCTTGACGTAATCCAGCAGCCCGTCGTTGTACTGGTAGACAACGGTGCGGTGGTCCGCGTTGACTTCGCCTTCGGTGGCGACGCTGTCAAGGTCCAGATCATCGTTCTCGCCGGAAGCGGTAGTGACGCGCTCGTCGGTGAGGGTGATGCGCAGGCCCTTGTTGAGGAAGGCCATCTGCTGGAAGCGGGCGCGCAGCGTCTCGAAGTCGAATTCAACCGACTCGAAAATGCCGGTATCGGGGTAGAACGTCTGGGTGGTGCCGGTGGTGTCGGTTTCCTCGCCCTTGTCCAGCCCGCCCTGGGGCTTGCCGCCGTCGGCGAAGGACATCCGCCAGACGTGGCCCTGCCTGCGCACCTCGGTGTTTACCCTGCTGGAGAGTGCGTTGACCACCGAAATGCCCACACCGTGGAGGCCCCCGGAGACGGCGTATCCGCCGCCGCCAAACTTTCCGCCGGCGTGCAGGATAGTCATGACCACCTCAACGGTGGGCTTGCCCTCACTCGGGTGAATGTCGACGGGGATGCCGCGGCCGTCGTCCACCACTTTGACGCCGCCGTCGGCCTGCAGGACGATTTCAATATGTGTGCAGTATCCGGCCAGGGCCTCGTCAACGGAGTTGTCCACCACTTCGTACACGAGGTGGTGCAGGCCGCGGAGGCCGGTGGATCCGATGTACATGCCGGGCCGTTTACGCACAGCCTCAAGACCCTCAAGGACGGTGATGTCACTGGCGCCGTATTCCCGTTTGGTCACCGCTTCAGCCGGCGTGTCAGGCGTCGGGGCATCCTCCATTGCGGGTTCCACTGCCTGGATATCTGCATTGTCGTTAGCCACAGGCGCTTTCGACTCCTCTGTAATTGATAGTGGCTGGCCGATGCCGTCTCCCAGGGGAAAGGCGCCCGCCAACAGGCGCGTCACTGATAGCGCCGTCTACTTGGTTGGCTTGCGGAACCGTCTTCGGCCGCTGGAAAAGCGTCGGAAAACGGACTCAGTCAACGTTTCACCGGCGCCCAGTTATCTACAGAGATTCTATCGTGAAAGAGGACCGATCCCCGCATTCCAGGGCGGCGAACGGCGAGCAGTGTGCCTCTCGCAGGCCATTGGCCCCGCCTGCAAGGCCCCAGCGGTACCGTCTTCGGGTGCCTATACGGCTCACGGCGGTTTGAACGCCCTACACGCCGTTTGTGCATTTTTCAATAGATCCGGCCGCGGGCTGGCCGCTGCCACTTGCGGACGGGCTCTATCCGTAGGTGTCCCGGGGCCCGCGGCCATTGACGGTGCGGCCCCCCTTGCGCCAGCTTGGCGCGGCCGGACCCAGCACCTGGATGCTGGTGACGACGCCGTCGCCAAGTTCAGTGCGGAACTTCTCCAGCAGGCTGATGCTCAGCAGCCGAAGCTGCGTGGCCCAGGCCGTGGAGTCGCACCTCACGTGCAGCGTGGTGTCCGTAAAGCTTTCGGGTGTGCAGTGTGCAGCGATCTCCGGCCCCACCAGCGTGCCCCACTCGGCCATGACCGATCCGACCGCCACGGGTGAGGTCCAGCCACGTTCGGCAACAAGGCGACCCACCACCTTTCCCAGTCCCAAGGGATCGCGTCCGGTGGCATGGAACTGGCTGAATCCGCGAGTGTTCCGCGCCGCGGTGCGCTGTTTTTGGGCGCTGCTTCCGGCGCGGGGCGCCGCCCGGCGCACCTCGCCGCGGGCAGCCGCAGCGTCGCGCATCCTGTTCAACGCGGCCTGGGCGGCATCGATCTCATCAGGGTCACGGCCTGGCTGGAGGCCGCCGTCCTTATCCCTGTTCATCAATTCCTCCCGGGATAACCTTCACCCGCCGCCCGGTCAGTTCCTCAGGAATGTCGGCGTCAACAGCGGCGGTTACGAGGACCTGTTCGGCGCCGGCTACTATTGCGGCCAGTTTACGCCGCCGCTGCACATCAAGCTCGGCAAAAACGTCGTCCAGGATCAGGATGGGTGCCGAACCGCCGGTGCGCGCGTCATCGAGCATGACGTAGTAGGAGGCAAGACGCAGGGAGAGGCACATGGACCAGGTTTCACCATGGGAGGCATAGCCCTTCGCCGGTGCCTGTCCGAGGACAAGTTCAAGCTCATCGCGGTGGGGACCGACAAGCGAGATGCCACGCTCGAGTTCCTTGCGGCGGGACGCTGCGAAGGCCCTCACGTAGCGCTCGGTGAGCTCGTCAACGGAAAGCAGCAGGAGGTCTTCCATCTGGTCTCCACCCGCGGAAGGTTCCACGTTCGTTCCGGTGGGTGCGCCGTCGTCGTCAATCATGTTTTGAAGTGTTGACCGGTACACCGCATCGGCGGCCTTGGACCCGTCGGTCAACTGGGCGTAGGCGCTGTTGAGGTGCGGACGAAGCCGCTCTACGAGCTCCAGCCTGGCATGCAGCAGCTCCGCGCCTGCGCGCGCCATGTGCTGGTCCCAAACATCCAGGGTTGTCTCATGGCCAGCCGTGAATTTCCCGGCACGGGCCGACTTCAGGAGGGCGTTACGCTGTTTGAGGACGCGGTCGTAGTCACTCCGCGTGGCGGCGTGCCGCGGAACAAGGCTCACGAGCAGCTCGTCAAGGAAACGCCGCCGGCTGGACGGATCTCCTTTGACGAGGGCCAGATCCTCAGGGGCAAAAAGGACGGTGTGGCAGATGCCCAGAAGATCCCGCGCCCGGACAGGGTTGCTGCGGTTGATGCGTCCGCGGTTGGCCCGGCCGCCGTTGATCTCAAGTTCCAGCACGGTGGACTGTTCGCCGCGCACCAGTTTGGCCCGGATCAGTGCGCGTTCGGTGCCGAAACGCAGGAGCGGCCCATCGGCGCTCACCCTGTGCGAACTCAGCGTTGCAAGGTAGCCGATGGCTTCCATCAGATTGGTCTTGCCGATCCCGTTGGAACCGACCAGGACGGTGACGCCGGGTTCCAGCCGGAGATCCACTTGCGCATAACTGCGGAAGTCGGTCAGTGACAGGTGTTCTAGGTACACGCGCTCTTCAGGATTCTCGGGACACTGGTTCCGGGACTCACGGCCCCGGTGCGGGTGCTACTTTGCCGGACGGGTGGCATGCCCGCCGAACTGGTGGCGCAGTGCGGACACCATCTTCATGGCCGGCGAGTTGTCCTCGCGGGAGGAGAACCGGGCAAAGAGCGCGGCGGTGATGGCCGGGGCTGGAACCGCGTTGGCGATGGCCTCTTCCACGGTCCAGCGGCCCTCGCCGGAGTCCTCGACGTAGTCGTCGATCGAGGCCAGGCCAGGATCCTCATCCAGCGCCTTCACCATGAGGTCCAGCAGCCAGGACCGGACAACTGTTCCCTTTTGCCAGGCGCGGAAGGTACCGGGAAGATCGGTGACGATCTCCTTGGCAGCGAGCAATTCATAGCCTTCGGCATAGGCTTGCATGAGGCCGTACTCGATGCCGTTGTGGACCATCTTGGCGTAGTGGCCTGCCCCGACGCCGCCCACATGGACGAAGCTGTCTGCCCGCTCTCCTTCAGGACGAAGGGCGTCAAAGACCGGCAACGCGCGTTCGATGTCCGCGGCCTCACCGCCGGCCATGAGCCCATAGCCGTTCTGCAGGCCCCAGACTCCACCGGAGACACCGCAGTCCGCGAAGCGGATGCCCTTGTCGGCCAGGGCGGCGCCGTGCTTCTGGTCTTCTGTGAATCGAGAGTTGCCGCCGTCGATCACGAGATCGCCTGGCTGAAGTTTGTTGCCGAGTTCGCTGATGACGGCGTCCGTAATGTCACCCGACGGGACCATCACCCAGATCAGGCGGGGCGAGGGAACGGCGGCGATGAGTTCATCCACGGAGGACACGTCGGTCACGTCCGGATTGCGGTCAAAGCCCGTGACCTCCACGCCTCCCTTGCGCAGCCGTTCGCGCATGTTGAAACCCATTTTGCCAAGGCCGATCAGTCCGATGTGCACGGTGGGAACTCTTTTCTGCGCTGGGGTGGTGGTGGGTCTGTGCAACTGGGTCGCAGCAGATGTCATCTTTAACACTCAAAACGGCGTTAAGTGCGACCTGGTTGGGAAAGTGGCTAGTTGGGAAGGCGGACCGGCATCACGAGGTAGCGGTAGTCATCCTGATCTTCGCCATCCGCATCCATCTGGGCCGTGATCATGGCCGGCTTCGGGGCGGTGGTGAAGGAGAAGCGGACGTACTTTGTTTCGATCACGCTCAGGCCTTCCACGAGGTAGTGCGGATTGAACGCCACGGTGATGTCATCGCCGGAAAGCTGCGCTTCAAGTTCTTCGGAAGCCTGCGCGTCCTCGCCGGTTCCGGCGTCGAGGTGAAGCTGGCCCTGCGTGAAGGCGAGGCGCACGGGGGTGTTGCGTTCGGCAACGAGCGACACACGGCGGACGGCTTCTACGAGTTCCTGGGTCTGCACCGTCGCGTGGATCGGTGTGGAATCCGGGAACAGGGAGCGGATCTTGGGGTAATCACCGTCGACAAGAAGCGAAGTCGTGGTGCGTCCGCCGCTCTCGAAACCGATGAGCCGGCTGTCGTCATCCGCAATGGCCAGGTTGATGTCGCCGCTGCCGCCGAGTGTCTTGGCGACTTCGTTGAGGGTCTTCGCCTTGACCAGGGCGCTGGTGGACATGCCTGGGGTGACTGGTTTCCACGGGACTTCCCGCATGGCCAGTCGGTAGCGGTCGGTAGCAAGGAGGGTGATGAGGTCATCCTCGATCTCCATCCTTACGCCAGTAAGGATGGGGAGGGTGTCATCCTTACTCGCAGCGATGATCACCTGGGACACCGCTTGTGCGAAGGAGTCGCCCGCGACCGTTCCGCTGATGGTGGGAAGTGCCGGCAGCGGCGGGTATTCGGCTTCCGGCATGGTGGCGAGGTGGAAACTGCTGCGGCGGCAGGTGAGCGTCACCTTGTTGCCTTCGGTTTCGATTTCCACCGGGGCGGACGGAAGGCTCCGGCAAATGTCCGCGAGCAACCGGCCAGAGACCAGGATGGTGCCCTCATCCCTGATGTCGGCAGGGATTTCAAGTCTCGCTGACGTTTCGTAATCGAAGCTCGAGAGGCTGACCGTTCCGGCCTCGGCCTTGAGCAGCAGGCCCGAGAGGACCGGTACTGGCGGCCGCGGAGACAACGACCGGGCTGTCCAGGTGACGGCTTCTGCCAGGACGTCCCGTTCGACTTTGAACTTCACGGAAGGGTGCCGCCTTTCATTGCTGCTGCCATTTTCTGAACGGGAACTCCCGCAGGGAGTTCACAAAACCTTTGCGTCCGGACACCGGAACCTGCATGGTCCGCGCTTGCTGAACCACAGACAGACCCGGGGATGGGAGCGCTGCTGACAGCTTAGCCGGAACATTGAGGATTTCCCCATCCCCGGCAAGGACGCTGGCCCTTTGGGGCCATGGCCGCGGAGTCGGGTGAGTAGGGAAACGAGATTGTTGTTTGAGGGATTTCAATTTTTTGGGATTAGTAGTGTTAATAACTGCTGTGGAAACTGTGGATAACTCTATTTCACGGCAGGAATCCGGGGTTAAGCCCTGTTCACGGACTGTGGGCGGGGCAGGTTTTAAACAGGCTGTGGATGGGGATAACATTTTTGGCCGTTTCGGCGATCCACAGACACCTTAAGGGTTTTAAGCCCATTAACCGCGGTTGTCCCCTTAACTGTCCACAGGGTTATCCACATGCACCTGTTAATAAGGTAAGGAAGTGCGGCCTATGAGTCCCGCTGCTGCTGCTTGATCCGGTTGGTCAGCTCAGTCACCTGGTTGTAGATCACACGTCGCTCGGCCATGAGCTCACGAATCTTGCGGTCCGCGTGGATCACCGTGGTGTGGTCGCGGCCGCCGAGCTCCTGTCCGATCTTCGGCAGCGACATGTCCGTCAGTTCCCGGCAGAGGTACATGGCGATCTGCCGAGCCGTGACCAGGGTCCGGGTCCGTGACTTGCTGCAGAGCTCTTCCATGCTGAGCTTGAAGTAATCCGCGGTCTGCGTGAGGATCTGGCTGGATGTGATTTCCTGCGCACCGTCGTCGGTGATGAGATCCTTGAGAACCATCTCGGCCAGCGCCACGTCCACGGGCTGGCGGTTCAGGCTGGCGAAGGCCGTGACGCGGATGAGGGCGCCTTCGAGCTCGCGGATGTTGCTGGAAATCTTGGAAGCGATGTACTCCAGCGCGTCGTCCGGAGCGGAAAGGCCTTCGCTGAGGGCCTTCTTCCGGAGGATGGCGATGCGGGTTTCCAGTTCCGGCGGCTGGATGTCGGTCAGCAGGCCCCACTCGAAGCGGGACTTCATGCGGTCTTCGAATCCTGCCAGCAGCTTGGGCGGCTGGTCCGAGGTGATGACAACCTGCTTGTTGTTGTTGTGCAGGGAGTTGAACGTGTGGAAGAACTCCTCCAGCGTCCGGTCCTTGCCGGCGAGGAACTGGATGTCATCGATGAGGAGGACATCCACATTCCGGTAGGTGGTCTTGAAGCTGGCGCCTTCATCGTCACGGATGGAGTTGATGAAGTCGTTGGTGAATTCCTCAGAGTTCACGTAGCGCACGCGGATGCCGCTGTAGAGACGGCGGGCGTAGTGGCCGATCGCGTGCAGCAGGTGGGTCTTGCCGAGTCCGGAGTCGCCGTAGATAAACAGCGGGTTGTAGGCCTTCGCCGGCGCTTCGGCCACGGCCACGGCTGCTGCATGGGCGAACCGGTTGGACGAGCCGATCACGAACGTGTCAAAAACATACTTTGGATTCAGCCGGCCGAATTCGTGGGAGGTGCTCGGCAGCATCGGCTGCGGCTTCAGTTCAACTGACTGGTCACTTGCGAGGGAAAGTTCGACGGCGGGTTCCGGCTCCTTGTGGAGGGGCACCAGATCTGTGTCCACGTCGATCGCGCACCGGATGTCGTCAGAGAAGACGTTGTGAAGCGCGTCGTCGAGTGCGTCCTTGACCTGGGTCTGGAGAACTTCCCGAGTGAGTTCGTTGGGCACTGCGACCAGGAGCGTGGAACCGATGAGGCCCTGCGCCTGGGCGAGGATAACGAAGCCGCGCTGTCTTGGGGATACCCGGTCGTCCTGCTCAAGAAGAGTCACCACGCGCCGCCAGGAACTTCCGACAGTATTGGCGTGGTTGGCTTCGTCTACTGTCATCAATCCGGTTCCTCAAAGCTTGCTTACCTGCATTACATGCAGCCACAAGCCCGGATCCGGGGTACCGGCCCGGCTTAATCCACAGGTTTATGCACAGTCCGTGGATAATTGGCTACTGAGCCACTCTAGGGGATGAAAAGGCTAGAAGATAGCTGGGAAGTAGCTTGTGGATAATTACACCGGTGTGGTTCGAAAAGGGGCCCTGTGAGCCACTTCATCCACAGGTTGGGACAAGGAGTTAGCCACAGCTGGGGAAAGATGGCGGCAACCCATCCGGTTTGACTCAAGGACGCGGTCTGGCCTAACGTTGTGGAGTCCTTTGTGCCTGCTTTCTGACCCCATTTTGGATCTTTCGAACGCCCAGCGTTGCGGAAAACCGGGGGAAGCAGACATATACAAAACTTAGCGTCGGCCAGTTCTTCCCCTTTGATCGGGTGGGCGCACCTTTGATCCACTGGAGTAACTAACGTGAGCAAGCGGACTTTTCAGCCGAATAACCGCCGTCGAGCCAAGAAGCACGGCTTCCGCCTTCGTATGCGTACCCGTGCCGGCCGCGCCATCCTGGCTGCCCGCCGCGGCAAGGGCCGCGTCGAACTGTCGGCCTAAATACTGACTCGTCGGTTAACTTTCCTTTGCGAGTTTAACGGTGCTGGCCACCAGGAACCGTCTGAGGACCTCAACCGATTTTTCAACAACTGTACGTTCCGGCGTCCGCAATGGACGCCGGAACGTAGTGTTATATACGGCAACTATCGGAGCCGATGAACCTAGCCGGATCGGGTTCATCGTTTCCAAGGCTGTCGGGAACGCTGTTGCCAGGAACCTCGTTAAGAGGAGACTTAGGGAAGCCGGTGCTGTCTCGCTACGCGAGTACGGTACCGGGTTCGCTATTGTGGTACGGGCGTTGCCCTCATCGGCGACCGCCAGCTGGCAGGAACTGCTGACGGATTACAACGCTGCCTTGGAAACCACCACGAAGCGGTTGGAAAGCCGCCATCAACGGTCGGCTGGAACTGGTTCGAACGGAACAACACGGGAAGGGACACAGCGTGCTTGACCTGACTCCCGCCGTCGTCCGTTCGCCAAAGTCCGCAGCAGCGGCTGCCGGCAGATTCGTCTGGAACCTGCCGCGCAACATCCTCATTCTTCTGCTGATGGCCTACCGCAAGGTGATTTCGCCCTTGTACGGACAGGTCTGCCGCTTCTTTCCTTCGTGCTCGGCCTACGCGCTTGAAGCCATCACCGTCCACGGCGCGGTAAAGGGAAGCTGGCTCGCTGCCAGGCGCCTCGCGCGCTGCCATCCATGGAATGCCGGCGGTGTGGACCACGTCCCCGCCGGCCACCGGGAATGGCCGGAAAACCAGACCCCCACAATTGTTGTGCTGAACAATCCGGACAAGTACCTGGCTGCTCAGACTGATGGAGAAGGCCGCCTTGCGGCCTAACGAATAGGGATATCGCATGGACATCTTTGGAACAATCATGGCTCCGTTCAAGTGGCTGGTTTCAGTCATTATGGTCGGCTTCCATGACGGACTGAGCTTCATCGGCCTGCCAGCCGCGAACGGCTGGACGTGGACGTTGTCCATCATCGGGCTGGTGCTGGTGATCCGTGCCGCCCTGATCCCCGTGTTTGTCAAGCAGATCAAGGCTCAGCGAGGCATGCAGCTGCTGCAGCCCGACCTGAAGAAGATGCAGGACAAGTACAAGGGCAAGACGGATCAGCTCTCCCGCCAGGCCATGGCGCAGGAGCAGATGGCCCTGTACAAGAAGCACGGCACCAACCCGTTCTCTGCCTGCCTTCCGATGCTGATCCAGATGCCGTTCTTCTTCGCGCTGTTCCAGGTGCTTTCCGGCATCAGCTCGGCCAAGGCGGGTGGCCAGGGCATCGGTGCCATGAGCATCGAGCAGGTCAAGCAATTCGACGAGTCAAGCATCTTCGGTGCACCGCTCTCCGCGTCGCTGCTACACGGCAGCACTGCCGGCGGTGAGGTTGCCGTTTGGATCCTGTCGATCGTGATGATCCTTGCCATGACGGCCTCGCAGTTCATCACGCAGAAGCAGATCATGGCCAAGAACATGTCCGAAGAGGCCATGGCGAGTCCCTTCATGCGCCAGCAGAAGATGATGCTCTACATCCTGCCTCTCGTCTTTGGCGTCGGCGGCATCAACTTCCCCATCGGTGTCCTCATCTACTGGACCACCACCAACCTGTGGACCATGGGCCAGCAGTTCTTCGTTATCCGCCGCATGCCCACGCCGGGATCCCCCGCCGCCAAGGCCCTCGCCGAGCGCCGTGCCGCCAAGGGCCTTCCGGCCCTCCCCATTCTGGGAGGCAAAAAGGTCGATGCAGCGGCAGAGGCCGCCGCTGCAGCTGCGGTCGCGGAGGCCAGGAGCCAGCGCGTCCAGCCACAACGTAAGAACAGGAAGAAGAAGTAATGTCTGTTGAAAGCTCCGAGCACGCACTTTCCGCTGAAGTCAGCGAAGACCAGGACAACGACGCCGAGGCCGTGACCGCCGAGGGCACGAATGCCGGGGCTGCGGCCGCCGACAAGGGCACGTCCGCGAGCCGTCTGGAAGAAGAAGGCGACGTCGCAGCTGACTACCTCGAAGAACTTCTCGACATCGCCGACATCGATGGCGACATCGACATTGAGGTCCGCAACGGACGTACCTACATCTCCATCGTCGCCGAGGAAGAATCCGCCGGCCTGGAGAGCCTCGTGGGTCGCGACGGTGAAGTCCTCGAGGCTCTGCAGGAACTGACGCGTCTGTCCGTTCTGTCCGCGACGGAAAACCGGTCCCGCCTTGTGCTCGACATCAACGGCTACCGCAAAGAACGTGCCGGACACCTGCAGAAGATCGCCGAAGACGCCGTGGCCACCGTCAAGGAAACCGGCGACGCCGTTGCCTTGGAGCCGATGAGCGCCTATGAGCGCAAGATCGTTCATGACGCCGTAGCCGATCTGGGGTTTGTAAGCGAGTCCGAGGGCGAAGGCGCCGGACGCCACATCGTTGTCTCCGCCGACTGAACCGCCGGCTGACAGACTGATGGT
This sequence comes from Arthrobacter sp. 05T444, assembly GCF_056395905.1. NCBI lineage: Bacteria > Bacillati > Actinomycetota > Actinomycetes > Micrococcales > Micrococcaceae > Arthrobacter > Arthrobacter sp. 05T444. The sequence continues at coordinate 198,860 of NZ_JBFTKK010000004.1, read as the reverse complement.
TGAAATTACGGAAGCTGAGCACCGGGCGGCGGAGAAGATCTTCGGCGACCGCCTGGGCCTGGCCGAACGGTACGTCGAACACCTGGCGACGTCGGGAACTGAACGAGGACTGATCGGGCCGCGGGAGATTCCGCGCCTGTGGGGACGGCACGTACTGAACTGCGCTGTCATCGAAAGTGAGATCGCCCAGGGAAGCCACGTGGCCGACGTTGGCAGCGGCGCCGGGCTGCCCGGCCTCTGCCTGGCCATTGCCCGTCCGGATCTGGAACTGACGCTCATTGAGCCCCTGGAACGCCGGGTCATCTGGCTCCAGGAAGTGGTTGATGACCTCGGTTTGGACAATGTCACCATCATGCGCACCCGCGCTGAACTTGCCGTCGGCATGGTCAAGGCCAACGTTGTCACGGCGCGAGCAGTGTCCGCCCTAAGCAACCTGGCCGGACTTACCATTCCACTCCTTGACGGAGAAGGCGAAGTTGTTGCCATCAAGGGACGCAGCGCCGCTGAGGAACTTCAGAAGGCCGCTAAATTGATCCGCAGGCTTGGCGGCGTGCAGACGTCGGTCGTCACAGTCGGGCAGGACCTGCTTGACGAGCCCACCACCGTGGTGCGCATCGTAGTGAAGAAGTCCCGAAAGATCGCCTAGTCCAGGCCCGGTGCCGCAGGTCTTGATGATGGACCGGTTAGGCTAGAGAGCGGCAGCGAAAGCCGAACGAGAGTGAGTGTGTCCCAGTGACCAGTAGCGAAACCTCCACACAGCGGATCCCCCCGTTTGTGTCTTTGGGGTCGGCACGGGCCGTTGCTGCGCCCATCGCTACGGCCTCAAATCACCTGAATCCGTTTGCAGGCAAGGCAAGTGTCGCCAAGGTTTCACGTGAAACACCGGGTGCATCCAATGTTCTGGACACCATGGATGACTCCAGCCCCATAGCCCGCGAGCTGGCACACGAGAACAAGCGCCGCGAAAGGCTGCTGGGCCGCAACCTTCCGAAGCCGGAGAAGACGCGCGTCTTCACAGTGTCAAACCAAAAAGGTGGTGTTGGTAAGACCACCACCACCGTCAACATCGCTGCTGCCTTGGCTGCGGCCGGACTGAACGTCCTGGTTATCGATATCGATCCCCAGGGCAATGCCTCCACGGCGTTGGGCATTGAGCATCATGCCGACGTGGACAGCATCTACGACGTTCTGATCAACGATGTCGCGCTAGAGGATGTTGTGGCACCCTGCCCTGACATCAGCAACCTCATCTGTGCGCCGGCCACCATTCACCTTGCCGGCGCTGAGATCGAACTCGTTTCCCTCGTTGCCAGGGAACAACGGCTCCGCCGTGCGATCGACGTTTATGCGAAGGCCCGGGAGAAAAAGGGCGAACCGCGCCTGGACTACATCTTCATCGACTGCCCGCCGAGCCTCGGGCTGCTGACGGTCAACGCGTTCTGCGCCGCCGGTGAAGTGCTGATTCCCATCCAGTGCGAGTACTACGCTCTTGAGGGGCTGAGTCAGCTTCTCAAGAACATCGAGATGATCCAGAAGCACCTAAATGCCGACCTGGTTGTCTCCACGATTCTGCTCACGATGTACGACGGCCGCACCAACTTGGCAGCGCAGGTGGCTGCCGAGGTGCGCCAGCATTTCCCTGAGCAGGTGCTGGGTGCGGTTGTCCCCCGCTCCGTGAGGATCTCCGAGGCGCCGAGCTACCAGCAGACTGTCATGACTTACGATCCGTCCTCCAGCGGTGCACTTTCCTACCTGGAAGCCGCAGCGGAAATCGCTGAGCGTTAGAATTTTCCAAACACTGCAACAGCCGGAGCCGGGCATAGCCGGGCTCTTCCAATGGAGGGATTTATCCATGAGCGATAAGCGACGCGGGCTCGGTCGCGGTCTTGGCGCACTCATTCCAAGTTCCGCCGCAAGCGCTTCCGGTAACGGAGCGGCTCCGTCGCGTCCAGTGGACCTGTTCTTCCCGGAAGCACGCAAGACTGCCCGCGCTGACACGCCGGTTATTTCTGACGCCGACGCTCCTGCCGTCTCTGAGTCTGTCTCCGCGGGGTCCGCTGCCCCTGAGTCCGTTGCTTCTGAGACCGCTGCTAAGGGGGTAGCTTCCAGGCGCACCCCCGGTACCACGGCCGCTGCTGAGCCTGCGGCGAAGGCTTCTCCCGTAAAGCCTGCCGGCGCACGGTCCGCCGGCAACAAAGCTGGCGTGAAGGACACCGAGGCAGCTGACAAGGAACAGGGTGCTACGTCTGGCACAAAGGCTGAGTCTCTTTCAGCCGAGTCCCGCGCGAAGACTGACGTGACTGACGTTGACTCCGGTCCGGCTGCGAACGGCGGTGGCGGATCATCGGCTTCAAACGTTGTCGAGCTGGTTGAGGTCCCCGGAGTGCGGTTTGCCGAAATCCCCGTCTCTGACATCCATCCGAACCGAAAACAGCCCCGGACCGTCTTCGATGAGGACGACATGGCGGAGCTTGTTCACTCCGTACGTGAAATCGGCGTCCTCCAGCCAATTGTGGTGCGTACCTCAACCGAAGAAGGTGGAGAACCCTACGAACTGGTGATGGGCGAACGCCGGTGGCGTGCCGTTCAGGCTGCCGGACTGGAGACCATCCCGGCAATTGTCCGCGACACCACGGACGATGACCTCCTGCGCGATGCACTGCTGGAAAACCTTCACCGTAGCCAGCTGAATCCCCTGGAAGAAGCGGCGGCGTACCAGCAGCTGCTCGAGGACTTCGGAACCACCCACGAGCAGCTGGCAGATCGAATCGGCCGGTCCCGCCCGCAGGTGTCCAATACGCTTCGGCTGCTCAAGCTGCCGCCGCTGGTTCAGCGACGGGTGGCTGCGAATGTTTTGTCCGCCGGTCATGCTCGTGCGCTTCTCGCGTTGCCGGACGCCGCCGCCATGGAACGTCTGGCGCAGCGGATTGTTGCCGAGGGAATGTCGGTGCGCGCCACCGAGGAAGCCGTGACGCTACACCGGGAACCGGCAACTGCGCCGAAAAACAACATTCCGCGGCCGGGGGCGCGCCACGAACGCCTGGACTACCTCGCGTCGTCGCTGTCGGACCGGCTGGATACCAACGTGAAGATTTCGCTGGGCGCGCGAAAGGGACGCGTCAGCATCGAGTTTGCGAGCGTTGAGGACCTCAACAGAATCATGGATGTTTTGGCTCCTGGCTCTGAAAGCTAAGTTAGAAAGAACTTCGGGGTCCGTTTCACGTGAAACGGGCCCCTTTTTTGGTCCCCAGGCGGGTTGGCGCTCCGGTTCGGTGGCTCGCGTGCATCACTTTTGACTGTCGGCTTCGTGGAGCCGCGTGAGGCAACTATTATCTTGGCTTGTCGGCCTCTTTACGGTCCCGGGATGGACCATATCCAGAGCTAGATAGGGTCAAACATTTGGCGTAGACACCCCTGCCGCTGTCCCGGTCGGGGGTCGAACTGTCGGACAAGACTGTTCGATTTGATGAACGCCGGATCGTGGGTGGCCAGAAGACTTTGGCTTCACGTTGTGTAAGCCGATGCCTGGGAAGAATGGTCCCTGTCCGCGGGCGCGATTGAGTTCGAATTCAGTTCGTTCGTTAGCCCTACGTCTTGGACCAAGTTTTCGGCGCCCAGCGAAGCTGCTGCCCAACCCAGCCTCGCACGTTCCGGACTGGTTCGGTCACCCGAAAGGGCGAAACGGCGTTTTAGTGGCCCATGGCTGGTCTGCGGAGCCGCAAAGGGCTCAATCGAGCACTCCTAGGGCTCCTAGGGCGCAGGCCCTCGTGCTGTCTCAGATCGCGGCGAATGTGGTGGGTATGCCGTCTATAAGGGTGCGGCCGTGTGGCTCGTGGGGATCCCTTTGGGCATCGTGTGGACAAGGGACTGTCCGGTAGGACGTCTTTCGTCTGCTGGGGCCTGCCGGGGCCCGCTCAAACGACTCCCTGGAGCAGTTGGCCGCGCGCTCCCGATGGGCATTCAGAAGCCCCCTAGCCGTTGCACAGCCTGAATCAAGAGCAAGGGCGAAGTGTCTGCCCTGCCATGGGTTCCGGGCCCCTCAGCGGCTCGGGATGAGTTTGGTGCCGTCCTGGGGACGCCGCGGTCCTCAAGGAACAGCAGCTGATGGCCAGACAATGATCGGCTGCGACGCACCCGCTTGAACTGCAGCCCGCGGCGACCATCGGCAGGTCGCAGGCCCGAAGCACGTACGGACTCGATCCGAGACGAACGGACCTTCCGCGTGCAGAAGAGGTGTTTCACGTGAAACGATCTGTTGGCTGTGCAGTTCGGGGTGCCATTCACTGCACGGATCGTACTCTGCGGGTCATGGTCGGTCAGGCGTGAGCGGGGTATCCAGAATCGCTACGTATCCAGAGCGGTGTATCTAGAACTGAGTCCACCGAGATGCCCCCGTATTGTTTGACCACCCCGATCACGGCCATGTTTCACGTGAGACTTCCGCGTACGCCCGACATGAACTTTAAGAGGAGATCCAGTGTTCCACCTCCTTTGCTCCACCTCTTGCCGGGCTCCGACCCTCTGCCGGCTGGCGGCCGGGGTTGCGCAGTGGTTCCGTTGACTGCGGCGCGCAGGATGAGCAGCAGGAAGCCCCGCCCCATCGGAGCGATGCCGTGTCGCGAGGCAGTGCCGAGCGGAACCCTCTCCCTTGGGCGCCAAGCCTTAGCGATTCGGGGGTTGGCATTCGATTGGGACTCAGCGGACGAGCTTTCCGGAGAGCTAACTGTCAGCGTGGCGTCCGGCATGACCACTACTTTCCCCACCATCACTGTCACCGAACGCCCGATCCTGTCAGAATCCTAACCTTATTGGAATCCGTACACTGGATGAACGTGTTCCGGTGAACTCCAACAATGGCCTCAACTATCGTTGAACAGTTTGTCGGCGACTCAGAAGGCGAATGCCGCCAAATGGTCGAGATATCTAGATTGTCCAGGCCACGGGCCCCGGGCTCGCATGTAACGACAACTGAGAGGCGAGTGGGCATCACTCCCCACAAGGAAGCAGGCGACCCAAAAAACAGGCTCCCTGGAGTGGCGGAGTACCGGCCTTCCCTCACCACCCTCCCCCTGAGCACCTTCCCGGACCACCTGGTGAGTACCGCGGCGCACAACGTCTCAAGTGCAACTCTGCCGACGTCGTTTCACGTGAAACATGAGAGGGGGCGGTGGTGGCCCGTGCATCGAATATAGCGGTGGGCCAACGATGGGTCGTTGTCCCCCATTCGCCCAGGCTCCGCCAAGGGCCCTGCCGATATCACCAGGCTAGGCTGGTTACATGGCTCTGAGGCGCAAAGCGTCGGTTGCGTATGGGAAGCGGGACCTGTGGCGACAAGTTGTCCGGCTTTCTGACAAGCCAGGTCCCCGCGAGCCGGCGGAGGCGTCTCGACAACGCACAATACGGAGCAGGCCAGCAGCGCCCTGATTGTTGGGCCGTTTTCTCTATCTTCGGGCGAGATCTCCGTGATCGACTGGCGAGCGTATCGACCAAGACGAGCGCGGCCACGATCAGGATGTCGATAGCGACCAGAACTATATCGGCACTGCCCCCAACGGAAGGCCCTTCAGGGTGCCTCCCTGGCCAATGATTTCCCACCGACGGCCCGCGGAGACCACAAGTTGCCCAGTCGGGGGCAGCGGTCTGTGTCGTTCCCCGTCAGACCGTTCCGGTCTCACTGCATCAGACTCGGCGAAGGGTGACCCGTCTCGTATCCCCATAGGCGAATGGGATTCCCTAGCGGTGGCACCCACGATAGTTGGGGCCCGTTGGTCAAACCCGGCTGACAACTTCCCGCACGTCTGTGAATGCCCCAGGGTTGACGCCGGTTGATCCCTTGAGCGAAGGTCCCATCCAGGAGGGGCGTGACTGTGGATACACCGGTGGATACTGCAGTGGAAAACCCTGTGGATAACTCGGGGGATACATGGCTTCCTTTCGCCGACCCCAACGGCGGCTTCCCTGATTCGTTTCGGTGGGTCGCACCGTTCCATGGCGACAACGGGCCAAGAAGAAGCGCATCGTTTCACGTGAAACAATGCGCAGCCATTCGCGTTGGTGTGGACACGGCGAAAGATTGCGCTATTTTGCGCGTGATTAAGCGAATTTGGTTTAGCATGATCACTGTTCGGCGGACACATATTGCTGTGGCATTCGGTCGCCAGTCTCTGCCCCGCGCTTCTCTGAAAGATGCCATTCGTCGACGGTGATCGACAAGACGGCATGCATTCCGAAATTTCAGGCTGATGTCCTACGCTACTGTGGAAAAGTCTGTGGATTTCGATGTGGATAACCATGTGAATAATCTCATGTCTCTTCCGCCAAAAGTTGGCGGATTAGTCACGTTCGCCACGTCCCCGCTGCTTCAATGCGTCTTCGGTGGATGGCTTCAGGACGGTGGATGGGCTCGCCGCCAGCGGCAATGAAGTCACGTGGAAGTTTCGTGGGGTGCCGGATGCCCCGGGGCCCAAGGCGTTCCAGAGGAGCTTTTGTACCCGGCCAGCAAGCCGGAGCCGGGCGGTATCTTCATCGAGTGGCTCAGTGGCCATCCTACGTTGGGGGCTCCACAGACATCCCGCAACGGCTAGGAATGGGGCCGTGCCCGAGGAACACTGGCTCCGGGTGGCAGCAGGAGGCGCCTCGAAAGCAGGACCGCGCTGTGGCCGAAGCTTGGCCTGGTGCGATGACGCATTCTGCTGTAAACGTGCCTACAGCGACTTCGGCCTGTGCAGTTCCATGAGCGTACGTGGCGCGGCCTCGTCCGTGAGTTTCGCGAATGGCCGTGGGGTCGGTGCCACGCACATGGTGGGTCATTGCAGTATGCCGCGGCTGCGCTGTCGAGGCCGGGATGCTGCACTGCCGTCGCATGGTCCACCGCGTCGTAGTACGTCGCCAGGCAGGGTCCTGAGGTTCTTCCGAGCTGCGCCGGCTCACTCAGGTGGCGACGTCGTGGGGCAGCGACGGCAGACGAGTCGCGGGAGCCGGTGACGGTGAACGAGTCTTGGGGGGCGGCGACGGTATGCGCCAGGGTCTGCTGAGCCATGTCGTGGCTGATGGGGCGGGCAGCGCGAGTGCATTCCACCTGGGCTTGTGTTGTGTATAGATTGGCGCTGGCTGTAGATCTGCAGGCTGTTGGACTGCCGGTTCCTTTCCCCGCCCGTCTGCCTGACCCCAAGCCAAGCGGCTGGTAGCTAAGCGCACTCGTAGCTAAGCGCGCCAGAAGTACTCATGCGGATGTCCGCACTCGCCACAATCTCGGGCGACGCGAACGGACACTCACACGTGGTCTCCGTTGGTCTGTGGTGCACCGTCGGCGCTTCGGTGCCCGCGAGTAGAGGTTTCACGTGAAACACCTCGTGCGCGACGTCGCCGACGGAGCTTCGTTAGGCCGGTCCGAATAGACCATTCTGAATTGAGTCGAATCGACGGCCGCTGCCTTGGTCCACTCCTCTGGGGCCGCGGAGCAGAAAGATATGTCAGCCTGGCAGGCTACTTCGTGCGTTAGTGCGTCCATCCATTGCCCGAGTTGCAGTCTTGTCCGAGTTGCAGGCTCCGCGCGAGACGTCCTTGGCTGTGGCCGAAAGCAATGATCTCTTCGCGGGAATAGCAGGATTGACGGGACATGCCCACTAACAACAACCCAGCGACCCGATCACTCGCTTGCCCAAGGATCGCCGAGCGGCGGACCAGTTGGGCGCTGTTTCACGTGAAACATCGTCCATCGTTCGTCCTCATCACCACCCCCGAGGTGGGCAGGGGCACCCGACAGCAGGACGGCGGCGCAATCGGCCAGACATCATTGAGCCCGTGGCCCCGTGGGATGAGCCGCCTTGAGGAGCCGGGCCCTGTTCAGACATCCGGCATGTACAACACGGATCGCTAGGGCGACTGACTGCGCGATCCCAGCACGGTGTGGATGGGACAGTCCGTTGCGAGGGTGTTTCACGTGAATCAACGTGCACGGCGAACCCTCCCGTGCGGATCGCCAGTACAGGTGCGGCACCAAAGTGCCGCACTATCGGGTTTCGGGGCTGCGTATACGTGGATGCCTGGGAACTTAACGGTGTTTGGCCGGCACTAGCACTAGCCCACGTCATCTTTAGTGCCCCGCAAGCTTGTTCGGACGCCTTCAGGCTTGACTCAACGGGACAGGGCTAATACTCACGTCTGCGCTCCACTTTCCCCCGTCTTCTCGGTCTTCATCAGATTCTGCAGGCTTCTGCGTGTCAGAACTGGCCCTCAGCAAGCTGTAGGACTCAGCAAGGTGCAGGTTTTCCCCGGGCCTTCTTCGGCCCCGGAAGCCGGAATAATGAATCACAGGAGTCGTCTTCTGAAGTGGTCAGAAATGTAGGGCTCGTCGAGCTGAGACATCTAGGGGCAAGTTTTTGCTTCGGTTCCCTCCTCTCCGGCGAGTGTCTGCAGCGCGCGGTCGGTTTTCAGCCAGCGTGCCGTTCGCCTGTCCTGCGGGCGCTCGTTCTCCCCACGTCTCCTGGCCTGAACACCCAGGCGGTTCTTGTTTGGCCGACTGTCTCAAGGGACGATGGCGGTTTCTTCCCGAAGCACCGTTGGATCCCTCGGCGGTATCGATCGCCCGGTCGCGTGCTGGCGTTGACTGCTTGCAGTGGCAGTTCGGCGACAAAAATGGGGCCTTCAGGGGGAAGGTAGAGAGGAGGTCCATAGCGCTTCCGCCAGTTCATTCGCGTCCGTCGGTTGTTTAGTCATGTGCTTCTAAGCTGCCGAACGACGATTGTTGCTCGTCCACCGACATCGGATCGTCTTCTTGCGCAGTGGTCCAGCTAGGCGACAGAGGTGCAGTTCGCCGGCAGCGGAAGGCTCATAGGCGCAAGAGTGCATGGTAAATGCAGAATGAGACGATTAGGGATCCTGAGAGTGAAGGCACGCCGTACGAGGGTTGTGGGTTGATAGGGCTTGAGCCTGCGAGCAGACGGGTTTGTCGGGCAGCCGGCGCCTGGGGACGGACGCCGTTGCGTCGTCAGGCTGCTGGGTCGCCAATCCGCTGAGTCGCGGGCATGGAGGCCGGAAAATGCAATGACGTGTTTCACGTGAAGCACGACATCAGGCTGGCCAGCAACTCAGTGCGCGTGAATCCGGGCAGACACAGCAGTATTCGGGCCTTGGTCCCCCATTGCCCAGCAGACCCTGGTAGTCGGCAAATTCACTGCCAAGTCGAAAAGCCGCATGTAGCCCGCTGGAACCGCGCGGCTTACCCGGTCCCCGCAAACAAAGGAAGGCAGTCGATTGCCCCGTGATCCGATCCTCTGAATCCCAAGCGATATTCCGGCCAATGGCTGTCGAGAGCAGTTCCAAGTACTTCGGGGTGTTGGTGCGTATTCTTGCAGAAGACATCCCGTTTGGGCCAAAGGGTTTCACGTGAAACATGCGGCGTCAGGCACAGCGTGGTGCTACCTGAATAGACACCCGGGCCCTACCGCCACGTCGCAAGCCACGTCACCGGTCACCTACGACGCAGGGGTCCTACGACGGCGCCCGCGTCCATCGTCCGAGGCAGTGAGCAGACGGGGAAGGGTGCAGCCTTCTGTCGGAGTACTGGATCCGCTCTGCGCTGACGAGTGTCCTACAGCCGGCTCACATCCTGAAGCAAGTGACCGGCCAGCATGGCAGGCAAGAGATCAATGGGGCCAACCTGTGATCGACTCCCAGCGGGATCGATTCCCAGGGATTACTGAGCCGAACGACGTAGGTCCGCCGCTGCAGCAGTGCTGCCTCGTCCCACAGAAGATTTGAGGGAACAGTGCCCATGTTTGGTACGGATGTCGGTTGTTATGCACACTCGAGGGTATGCGGACAGTCGCTGGTGCGGACCACTGCACCTCTCTCCTTGCGCAACTTTGCCTAAATACGCTCGCCGACCGCCGCAATCGGACGCCGGCACCAACAAACGGCTAAGGATTACCTGCAACTGCGGCAAGCAGTCCACACCGGGGTAAAGAGCGCGAGGCAGCGATCGACAAGGGCCATTCAGGCTGCAAGCAAAACAAAAGTGGCCACCGCTCCCCTGGAGTGGTGGCCACCGGTTTGCCGTCAGGCGGCAGGCGTCGTGCTCTTGTCAGGACAGAACGTCCGCGAATTCCTTCTCGAAGAACTGCTTCGGCTTGGCGCCGATGACGGTGCTCTTCACTTCGCCGTCCTGGAACAGGTAGACGGCAGGAATTGAGGTGATTCCGTATTGGGCTGCGATGTCGGGGTTATCGTCCACGTTTACCTTGACGACGTTTACCTTCTCCCCGTACTCCACCGAGATTTCGTCCAGGATGGGGCCGAGCTTACGGCAAGGACCGCACCATTCAGCCCAGAAGTCCACGATTACCGGCTTGTCAGCAGCGAGTACGTCCGTGCTGAAGCTTGCGTCTGTTACATCTTTTGCGTTGCTCATAACCCTTGTCTCTCTCTTCGAATGGTGTTCAGCGCCGGTCAGGCGTGAAGGTCAGCGAGGTAGTGCTCTACGTCGATCGCCGCGACGCAGCCCGAGCCGGAGGCCGTGATGGCCTGGCGGTACGTAGGGTCCACGACATCCCCGGCCGCGAAGACCCCCTTGATGCTCGTTCGCGAGCTGCGGCCCTCGACGGCGATGGTTCCGGCGTCGGTTATCTTCAGCGCGTCCTTGACTAGTTCGGTCCGGGGATCGTTGCCGATCGCCACAAAGATACCCGTTACGGGCAGCTCGGATTCCGTACCGTCGAGAAGGTTTTTCAGTTTCAGGCCGGTGACCTTGTCGTTCCCGAGTACGTCCTCCACGGCCGTGTTCCAGACGAATTTGATCTTCTCGTGCGACTGCGCGCGGTCGCCCATGATCTTTGACGCCTTCAATGTATCGCGGCGGTGAATCACCGTTACGGACCGGGCAAACTTGGTCAGGAACAGTGCCTCTTCCATCGCGGAGTCACCACCGCCAATGACGGCAATGTCCTGGTCCTTGAAAAAGAAACCGTCGCAGGTTGCGCACCAGCTAACGCCATGGCCGGAGAGACGCTTCTCGTTCACGAGTCCAAGCTCCCGGTACGCTGAACCGGTGGAAAGAATAATCGACCGGGCGCGGAAGGTCTCCCCCGTGGCGATGGTGACAGACTTGACGTCGCCGTCGAGGTCCAGCGCCGTGACGTCCTCAAACTGGACCTCCGTGCCAAAGCGGACAGCCTGCTTTTCGAAGTTCTCCATCAGGTCCGGACCCATGATGCCTTCGGGGAAGCCAGGGTAGTTCTCGACGTCGGTGGTGTTCATCAGCTCGCCGCCCGCGGTGACGGATCCGGCCAAAAGCAATGGATTGAGGTTGGCGCGCGCCGTGTACACGGCGGCCGTGTAGCCTGCCGGACCGGAGCCGACGATGATGACATCACGTACTTCTGACGCGCTGTTTTCTGCGTTGCTCACTGAACGGTGAACCTCTTCCTTAGTCGATGCGCCAGCCTTGCGGCCGGCCACATGGCACAACTGATTCGTGGTGCCGAATATTCCAGACGTAGTGGGAGGCCTGGTGCAGCCGGTTCGGGGCTGCACGCACACGCCATCACAAGACGTCCCCCAAGGTTACCGTCTTGGGCTGTGTCAGGGCGTGCGCGTTACCTTGCAGCGACCGTCCAGGGGAGGCCCGTGCCAACTGGATCTCATGCCGACAGGCCCTGCCAAGAGCAGGCGGCAGCAGCTCTGTGACTCGCTGCTACTGAACCTTGCTGCTACTGAACCTTGATTTCTGCGAGGCGCAGGCCGAAGCCGTAGCGGGTCTTCGGGGCAGCGAGCCGGGGTAGGTTCTTGATGGTGACGATCACGTACTGGGCGGTGACGGGTTCAGCCAACGGCATGGTGAGGTCAGTGGACGTGAAGCTGTTGGTGCCGACCTGCTTGGCGCCGTCCAGGGAAGGACGGTCGTTGGTTAGGACGCTGATGCTGCCGCCTGACGCCCCCAACTGGTTCAGGGTGATTGAAGATACCTTCGACGGGCCCTTCAGCTTGACCACGAGGGGAACGCCGTCCGGAGCCAGGCCACCCCAGTCCTCGGTGGCGAACTCCATGTCAGACCAGTAGCTGGCCGCGTTGCCGTCAAACGTCTTGGTGAGGTCGTTGTCATACGTGGAGGCAAAATCGAAGGTGCCGAGACGCGTAACACCCTCCACGGCGGGCGGACCCGCCGCAGGGGCCGTGCTCTGGGTCGGCGAAGGCTTTGCGGTGCCGGACTGCCCAGCGGCCGACGAGGCCGCTGACCCGGGGGTTGCCTCGGCTTGCGGGGCACTCTTGAAGAGGCTGCCGAGGTTGGTGACGGCGAAAATGAGGCCGACGATCAGCACGGCTGCCAGCAGCCCGCCAACGAGCCAGCGCATGGAGCGCGGTTCCCGCCGGGGCTCGTCATCTTCGTCGTAATAGTCGCCTGCAGCGGCAGGGCTGCTGGTCTTGGCGACGGCAGGGAAATTACCGGCCCGCCGGTCCGTAGGCCGAAGCTGGGTGTCCCCATCGTCGGCAAACTCGTCCTCGGCGAACCCGTCGTCGGCGAACTCGTCCCGGGCGTCCCGGTCCCCGGTGTCCTGGTCCCCGGGGCCGTAGCCGTAGTCGTCCTGAGACCACAAAGACACCTTGGGCTTCTCCTGGCCGCCTACGACGCCGGCAGCTGCTCCCTCCCGCGAGCCGGCAGCCACGTTTGCGGAGCGGTTGCCTTCGCGCTGGAGCAGTGCCTGTTCAACGTTCTCACGCTGGACGGGCTGCGGTGCCGTGTTCTCGGGGGCTTCAGTCTGCTGTCTGCCTTGGGCGGCTGCTGCGGTGCCGGCTGCAACACCGGCACCTGCCGCGATACCGGCGCCTACGCCAATGTTGCGGGCACCCGCGGACGGCACGGCAGCCGGGCGGCTTTGCGGAAGCGGCGGAACAACGGGTGCCTTACGCACCGGTGCACCCGCAGCGTTGGCGCCGGCCGGTTGGTCCGATGAGCGCTCACCGGGCGTACGATCACCGGAACCGCGCCCGGATGCAGGACTGTCTGCAGGCGCCGGATAAGGGTCAACCTGCCGCGCTTGGGTGCCGCCGTAATTGATGTAGCCGGCGTCAACCTCTTCCTCGTCGTCATAGACTTCCGGCTCGTGGGAGCGGGCCTGGCCGAAAATTTCGCTGCCCAGGGTGTCCGTAAAGAACGGCTCGACGTAAGGAAGGTTAGAAGCGACCACCAGGTCCAGCAGGTCAGCGGCGGACGTGTGGTTGGTGATGAGGTACGTGGTGGCTTCGCTGACGCCAAGGTCGAGGATCTGCACGCTGCCCGGGCGTTCGCCGGTGGCCACCTCGCGCGCACTCTGGGCCACCTGGTCCGCGTTGTGGGGACCGGCCACCAGGATGCTGACCGGCCGGTTGAGCACCTGGTCCACACCGTCCAGCACCAGATCCTGGTCATGTGAGGTCAGTACTGTGGCCGTGACCTTGTAGCGGCCGCCAAGTACTGATCCGACATCGATCGGGTGGGACACGTGTTCCTCCTAGGCTGTCCGGGAATTGCGCGGGCCGTGGTGATTTCGTCACCGCGGGAAGACCTCCGGCAAGCCGGTTGACCCTGACCTGCAACTACCCTTGTTCTTTTTCGATCCTAGCCGATGCTGCGCAACGGCCGTGTGAGACGGGGCTGGACAAATCGGGTAGGCGGTTATTTTCTCTTCTTGCGTCCGGACTTGAAATACGGGTTTTGCCCGGTCTTTCCCTGGAACGTCCTCCGGCCAGGGAGGGGGATCTCGTCGCGCAGGGCGTGGCCGCGGGCCGTGCTGGGCACCTCTTCCTCCGGCAGGTAGGAAACAACATCGCCGGAAGGGTGAACGTCCGGTTCCGGCAGCGGTGCCGGTCCCGCGCGGAAGGAAGCGGAATCGAATTCGCCCGAGATCCGTGGAATCAAGCCGGTGTCCATCGACACCGTGGCGCGTTCCGCCGTCGGACGCCCTGTTAAAGCGTTGGCAGCAGGGGCGCCGGCCGCCGAAGCCGTTCCGGCGGAAGCTCCGGCCGGACGTCCGGCCGGCGTCGCGGGCGGCGCAGCAGCTCCGCGGCCGAGCCGCCCGAGCAGCGGCCGCAAAAGGTCCCGCAGTTCGGTGACACGGAACAGCTTGAGCAGGAGCAAGTAGACGGCCAGCATGACCGGCCCGACGACGACGATGGTCACCAGTGCGGCAGGCCGGCTGCTCCACGCGAAGCCCACCGGACTGTAACTGCCCAGCAGCCAGAGAGCGCCGACACCTGCCACAGCTGCGCCGAGTGCGGCGTAGCCCATCCGTATATATGAGTTGGCGATCCTCGGCCCGTCCAGATGGCCCAGGAGGCGGCGCAGGAAGGACGCACTCACGATCACGGAGAGGATGTTTCCGCCGGTGTAGAGGATGGCGATGGCGAAGATGATCTGGTCGAACGGGAGGAACTGGATGAAGAACGCCGACACGACATTGACCAGCGCCAGGACCAGCTGGATGTAAAACGGAGTCCGGGCGTCCTCGTTGGCGTAGAAGACCCGGGACATCATGAAGTTCGCGCTCATGAACGGCGTGCTGAGAGCCAGGATGGTGAGCGTCTGGGCCAGCATGACACCGTCCGTCCGCAGCCCGCCGGAGAAGAACATGCCCAGCGGTCCCGCCAGGGCGAAAAGCGCCAGGGCACCGAACACGGTGGCCACCGCCATGGTCCGCAATCCCTGTGACAGGGCATCGCGCAGTTCGTTCCGGTTGCCGTCCTGCGAGGCGCGGGTCATGCGGTTGAACAGTACTGTGGCCAGGGAGAGGGCGATGATCGAGTGCGGCAGCAGGTACAGCTGGCTGGCCACCTCAAGCACGGCATTGCCGGGCAGCATGGCCGCGCCCGCGAGGTCGCCGGCTTTCTCCAGCCGGAGCCGCTCGGCGCCGGGGATGGTGGCGATGCGCATCACGTACAGGAAGGCGAGCTGCCCGACGGCGGCGGTCAGGAGCGTCCAGACGCTCAGCTTTGCCGCCTGGCCGAGTCCCACTCCCCGCCAGCCGAAGCGCGGACGGAGGCCAAGTTTCAGCCGGAACACTGGGATCAGCAGGATGGCCGTCTGGGTCATGACGCCAATCGTGGAGAAGCCTGCCACGAAAAACGTCTGGGAGGCGCCCCAGTTGTCCAGGGAATGCGGATTGGCCACGTTGGCACCGAAAAGCCAGATGAACATGCCCAGGCCGGTGATGGCCACCACGTTGTTAAGGATGGGCGCCCACATGGCCGGGCCAAAGGCGCCGTTGGCATTGAGGACCTGGGTCAGCAGGGCGTACAGGCCGTAGAAGAAAATCTGCGGCAGGCACCAGAAGGCGAAGGCAACGGCCAGCGACTTCTGCTGCGGCGAGTAACCCTGGGTGGTCAGTTCGATGACCGACGGTGCGAGCAGGGTCACCAGCAGGGTCAGGGACAGCAGCACCAGGACGGCCAGGGTGAGGAGCCGGCTGATGTAATCCGCTCCCCTGTCCGGCGCCTTGCTTGCCTTGATGATCTGCGGCACCAGCACAGCATTGAAGACACCGCCCGCCACCAGCAGGAAGATCAGGTTGGGCAGGTTGTTAGCGTTGATAAACGTGTCATTGACCGTGGAACCCAGGCCCAGCGCGGCGCCCAGCATCCAGGTCTTGCCGAAGCCCAGGATGCGGGAAACCAGCGTTCCGGCAGCCATGATGGCGCTGGAGCGGGCCTCCCCGGGCTGTGCGCCACCGGAACTGGCGGCGCCGGAAGCTGCCTCACTGGCGGGCACCACACCGGAAGGTGCTTCGCCTGGCTGCGCGGGCTGTTCGGACGCTGGATTGGCTGCTGACATCGTCTTCATCGTCTCACCCGCGCGCGCATAATGCCGCAATTCGCGGGGACCAGGCACGGGTCCGTGGGCCGTCAGAGGTGTTCGGGGAGGACTTCGCGGGCCAGGTCGGCGATGCGGCGCTCGTTGGGAAAGGACAGTTTCCGGGCGAGCTCGTGGATCGGTACCCAGGCAACATCCACTGCTTCCTTGTCAGGATCATTTTCGATGGTGAGCTCGCCACCGGTGGCGCGCAGCAGGTAATGGTGGACGGTCTTGTGCACACGGTGCCCGCTGACGGTGAACCAGTAGTCGATGCTGCCCAAGGGGGCCAGGATGTTGCCGTCGATGCCGGTCTCCTCGGCGATCTCGCGCACGGCGGCTTCCTCGTTGTTTTCCCGGCCTTCCGGATGGCCCTTCGGCAGGCACCATTCCAGCCGTCCGCCCCTATTAAGGCGGGCGATAATCGCAACCCTCAGTTCGTCGTCGGACGTGTCCACCACGACGCCGCCGGCGGAGATCTCCTCGACCGTGGGAAGGGAGGCCGGAGCCGAGTGCGGGGCAGGCGCGATATGGGCACCGATTGCCGACGGCAACGGTGGGTTTGTCCTCCTGCCGGGGGCGCTCGGTACGGGATGGGCCATGCAGTCCACTCTAACGACTCTTGCCCCGTGGTGATGACCGGAACATGGCTTCAAGATGGACTGCATGTGACGCACTTTGCATCCTCATCCCTGCAATCCCCGTGATTTGGTGTGGTTGGGAGTGGTTTTCTGACAAGCTTAAGTAACTATGGCGCACGCACATCAAAAGACTGATCTCCACACCGTTGACTTCCAGGTGGACCCGGTGGTCCTGGAGCTCGGCCAGCGCTTCGTGGACGCCGGTCATGAGCTGTCGCTCGTGGGCGGTCCGGTAAGGGATCTGTTCCTTGGCCGCACGTCCCCGGACCTCGATTTCACCACCGACGCCACGCCTGACCAGACGGTGGCGCTGATCAAGAAGTGGGCGGACAACTTTTGGGAGATCGGGCGCGCCTTCGGAACGATCGGGATGCGCAAGGCCGGCTTCCAGATCGAGATCACCACGTACCGCGCCGAGGCATACGACCCGGAATCCCGGAAGCCGGTGGTCGCGTTCGGATCCTCACTGACGGATGACCTGCTCCGGCGGGATTTCACCATTAACGCGATGGCGCTGCGGCTGCCATCCATGGAGCTGATCGACCCTTTCGGCGGTGTCCGGGATCTGCACGCCTCCGTCCTGGCAACCCCCGGTGCCCCCGAGGCCTCCTTTTCGGACGACCCCCTGCGCATGATGCGTGCGGCGCGCTTTGCGTCCCAGCTGGGCGTGGCCGTCCATGACGACGTCCGGCTGGCCATGACCCAGATGGCCGAGCGGATTACCATCATCTCCGCCGAGCGGGTGCGCGATGAACTCGTCAAGCTGATCTGCGGGCGCCACCCGCGCGTCGGCGTGGACCTGCTGGTGGACACCGGCCTGGCCGAGTTCGTGCTTCCCGAGGTGTCCGCACTGCGCCTCGAATCCGACGAGCACCACCGTCACAAGGACGTCTATCAGCATTCCCTTCAGGTCCTCGAGCAGGCGGCCAGCCTGGAGACCGACGAGGAAGGCCCCGTGCCGGGTCCCGATTTTGTTCTGCGGTTCGCCGCCTTGATGCACGACGTCGGGAAGCCGGCTACGCGGCGTTTCGAACCGGGCGGCGCGGTCAGCTTCCGCCACCACGACATGGTGGGCGCCAAACTCACCGCCAAGCGGATGAAGACCCTTCGCCTCGACAACGACACCATCAAGGCCGTCGCCCGCCTTGTGGAACTTCACATGCGCTTCTACGGCTACGGCGAGGCCGGGTGGACCGACTCGGCCGTCCGCCGCTATATCACCGACGCCGGACCCCTGCTGGAACGCCTGCACCGCCTGACCCGCTCGGACGTCACCACCCGAAACCAGCGCAAGGCTGAGCGGCTGGCTTTCGCCTACGACGACCTTGAAACCAGGATTGCCGCCCTTCGAGAGCAGGAATCCCTGGACGCCGTGCGCCCGGACCTTAACGGCGCCCAGATCATGTCCCTGCTAGGCCTAAAACCTGGGCCCGTGGTGGGCAGGGCCTACAATTTCCTGCTGGAGGAACGGATGGAGAACGGTCCGCTCGAACCGTCCGACGCCGAGTCACGGCTTCGCGTCTGGTGGGCGGCCCAGCCCGAATCAGCAGCTGAAGCACCTCAGCCCACGGCGACCGACTCCGCAAAGTCCCCCGCCGACGTCGAACCTTCCCCAACCGAGGAGTCCTAAGTGAACGCTGCCAACATCCCCCGTCCCCAGCTCTGGATCCTGCGGCACGGCGAAACTGAGTGGTCCAAGAGTGGTCAGTACACAGGGCTCACCGACCTCCCGTTGACCGTGGAAGGCGAACAGCAGGCGGTGGAGGCCCGCAAGGTCCTGGACAGTGTGGATTTCGACCTCGTGCTGACCTCCCCGCTGCGGCGCGCCCGCCGGACCGCCGAACTCGCGGGATTCCCCGACGCCGTCCACGAGCCCCTGGCCGTCGAGTGGGATTACGGCGACTACGAAGGCATCAGCTCGGACCTGATCCGCAAGGACAACCCGGATTACCTGATCTGGACCCACGGGGTTCCCAACGGGGAGAAACTGCAGGACGTGGCGGCCCGCGCGGACAAGATAGTGGCCCGGGTCTTGGAGTCTGGCCTCGACAACGTCCTGATCGTGGCGCACGGCCACTTCTCCCGCATCCTCACCGCCCGATGGCTGGAACTCGACCCGGAGGAAGGCCGGCACTTCATTTTGGGTACCGCAAAAGTGTGCACCCTTGGCTGGGATAAAAGGACACCGGCTATTGTCCGCTGGGGGCTCTAAGAATGCTTTGTTCGGGATTCTAAAACTTCGTTTGAGAATTAACTAGTCAACTGCATCATTCCTGGTGTATTTTTATTTCTGACCCCAGAGCGACTTTGCCAGGGTCACGGCGCGCGTTGTCCGGCCATTCGGCTTGTACACCGGCAGAGCAGAAAAGGAGGTTGGGACAATGATTACTTTGACTAGCGGATGGAAGTTGACCATCACCGCGTTCCCGGCCTTCGTTGCTGGCCCGCGCCCTCATCACGAACTCGCCGTCTCCTGACCCTTCGCTCCCGGTGCCCGCACCGGCGCTGCGATAACAGGACGATAATCCTGCTTCTTCGGAGGACTTTCTGACCTCGGCGGTCTGATATGGCGGAGCCACGCGCTTGCGCCGCACCCCCATGATTCAGAACCCTGGCTTCTTGTTGGGGGGGTCTGCCTCGCCACCGCTTCGGGGCCACTCACCCGCTTTTACAGATTCCCCTTCATTAGCCCGGGCATTTCTTTGCCCATTTATGGCCATTCTCTGACAAATTAGATGGCTCTACTTGTCATGCCCGGAATTCTGCTTGATTTCCCTGTCTGAATTTGCCGAACCCGAATCAAAGGATCCACCGTGACTCCCAGCAGTAGCAGCGCCGCCCCCGCCGGCGCGGCGTCCCCCGTAGCGGCCCCGGCTGCGAACGTGTCCGCCAGGGGAAGCACCCGCCCCCGCCTCACCCGCCGACTGATCCGACACCGAAAGGAGGTGAATGCCATGCTTCGCAAGCTTCAAGAGCTTCTTTCCAGCCGAAACGAAGAGCTGGAGCAACCGCAGTTCAACGGCCAGCTGCTGGACCAGAACCGGGAAGACGTCTACACGCTGATGCATCAGCAAATGAGCAGCATGCGCTGAGTCCACGTCGGCACGATCCCTCCAATACGTTTCCGGTAAAGGGAGGTACTGATGGACTGCACTGCCCACAGCATTCGGCAGAGAGCCCGCGCGGCCACGCGCGGGCTCTCGCAGTTAAGCTTCACCCGCTCTTGAACGATCCGCTAAGAGGTACACGGCCCCGGTAAGCTCGAACCCATGCAGGAGACACAGCCGCCGCCCCATCGAAAGCGTGCGCGCGTGGTGGTACCCAGCCGCAGCGACCGTCTGCTGAAAAATTTCACTGAACTTGTCGGCGGCCCCTTAGGACAGCGGTCAGCACCGGGTATCGTCTCCCCCGGCTTTTTCACGGTGGAACGGGTGCTGATCATCCTCACCGTGGTGGCAGCCCTCGCCGGGATTCTCATCAAGGACTATTGCCGGGTCAACGGATGGGCAACCCCATCGCAGTTTTACTCCACCTGCTATTCCGACTTTCCGGAGCTGTTCCGCAACCGAGGACTGGGCGACGGCGCCTTCCCCTTCTTCACCCAGGGCACCCTTTTTGAGTACCCGGTCCTGATGGGACTCATCGCCGGAGCAACGGCCTGGCTTGTCCCGGGCAGAGGGGCTACGGATTCGCGCGTCCTGGGCTACTTCGATGTCAACGCGACGCTGATTGCGGCCGTTTGGATCGTCACTGTCCTTGCAACGGCCCGGATGACCCGCCGCCGCCCGTGGGACGCCGCCATGGTGGCTTTGGCGCCGGGAATCGTCTTGGCCGGTGTGATCAACTGGGACATGTGGGCCGTGGCAATGCTGGCTCTCGGCATGTACTTCTTCTCGAAGGAGCGGCTGGTCCTCGCCGGGATCCTGATAGGCCTGGGGACTGCCACCAAGCTGTACCCGGTGCTGGTCTTCGGTGCGATCCTTCTGCTGGCCCTGCGCACCGGAAAGATCCGGGCTTTCGTCATTCCCGCAGCGGCGGCCGCGGCTGCCTGGCTGGCCGTCAACGTTCCCTTTGCCGTGAAGGACCCCGCCGGCTGGAAGTATTTCTTCGAGTTCACGCAGGACCGCCCGGCCGGATTCAGCTCTCCCTGGTTCGCATACAACCTCGTGGCAGAGCGTGTCCGATGGACCATACTCACGCCCGAGGCCATCAACACCCTAGCCCTGAACCTGTTCCTGCTCGCCTGTGTTCTCATCACTGTTCTGGCGCTCACCGCACCCCGGCGTCCGCGTATCGCGCAACTGACGTTCCTGATCGTGGCCGCCTTCATCCTGACCAACAAGGTGTATTCCCCCCAGTTCGTGATCTGGCTGGTCCCGCTGCTGGCCCTGGCCCGGCCCCGTTGGCGGGACTTCCTGGTCTGGCAAGGGATCGAAGGGCTGCACTGGGCTGCCATCTGGATGTATCTTGGCCAAGTGACCAGTGGCGGCGTTTCACAGCACAACATCGACATGCCTTACTACGTTCTGGCCGTGGCGGGACATATGCTTGCAACGGCATATCTTATGGCGCGCGTGGCAATGGATGTCTGGGACCCCCGATACGACCCTATCCGCCGCCATTTCATGGATGACCCTCACGGCGGGCCTTTCAATAACGCCATTGACCGGCTTCGGCTGGATCCCCTGCGTCCCTCAGCATCTCTGCTGCCTTGGCGGACGGCTGCGCGCGATGCCTGACGTCGCCGTCGTCGGTTCCGGACCCAACGGCCTCGCAGCAGCCGTGGTGATGGCCCGCGCCGGGCTGAAAGTGCAGGTCTACGAGGCTGCGGCGGAGATTGGCGGCGGAACCCGGACATCGCAGGTGATTGAGGCCGATCACTGGCACGATGTCTGTTCTGCCGTCCATCCCATGGCGCTTGCTTCCCCGTTTTTCAAGGCCTTCGAGTTGCCACGCCGCATCGAGCTTGCCCTGCCCAAAGTCCAGTTTGGCTCGCCGCTCGACCGCGGGCGGTCAGCGCTGGCCTACCGCTCCCTGGACCGTACCGCTGACGAACTGGGCCGAGATGGCCACGCCTACCGCCGGCTCATGGCTCCGCTGGTCCGGCACCTCGACGGCATCGTGGAAACCACCTCGGACCAGTTGCTGCGCATCCCGGCTCATCCATTTTCCGCCGCAATCCTGGGTCTTAGGACGTTGGAACAGGGCTCACCGCTGTGGAACCTGCGGTTCAGAGGGGATCTGGCACCTGCTTTGGTCAGTGGTGTGGCGGCCCATGCCGTGGCGCGGCTGCCGTCCCTAGCCGCGGCGGGCGCGGGCCTGCTGCTGAATGCCCTTGCGCATGCGGACGGCTGGCCCATTCCAGTGGGCGGATCAGCGGCGATTGCCGCTGCCATGGCCGAGGATATTCGCGCGCACGGGGGCGAAATCCATACTGGGGTCACGGTGTCCTCACTGGCGGAGCTACAACCTGCCAAGGCCGTCCTGCTGGACGTGGCGCCACCGGCCCTGTCCAGAATCGCGGGCAGCAGGTTGCCGGCATCGTATCGCCGTGCCCTGGAGTCCTTCCGCTTCGGCAATGGTGCCTGCAAAGTGGACTTCATCCTCTCAGGACCTGTTCCGTGGGCCGCCCCGGGACTGGCCGACGCCGGCACAGTCCACGTAGGCGGCACGCGGGCCGAGACGGCACAGGCTGAACACGACGTCGCCGCCGGCAGGCACCCGGAGCGGCCGTACTTGCTCGTGTCACAACCCTCCCCCTTTGACTCCAGCCGGGCCCCCGGCGGCCGGCAAATCCTGTGGAGCTATTGCCACGTTCCTGCAGGCTCCACGGTGGACATGGGCGAGGCCGTGATAAATCAGCTGGAGCGATTCGCGCCGGGGTTCAGGGACGTGGTGCTCAAATACAAGGTGACTACTGCCGCCGAATTGGCCGCGTATAACGAGAACTACGTCGGCGGCGATTTCAGTGCTGGGCTTCTGGACATCCGCGGACTGCTCCAGCGTCCTGTGGTGTCACCGGTCCCGTGGCGGACCCCTGCCCGCGGCGTCTACCTGTGCTCCTCGTCCACGCCGCCTGGCCCCGGCGTCACGGGGATGCCCGGTTTTCATGCAGCAAAGTATGCCCTCAAGGACATATTTGGCTTGGATGTACCGGCGCTGGGCGTCTGACAACGTTTTAATGCTCACCGCGCCTCACGCGCGCCTTGAGGGTCGAGGGTTGAGTCGACTCCTGCCCGCCCACCGGCGGTGTGACAGGCGGTGGGCTGCCGGAAGGGGCATAATGGCGCAGTGGGGAACTCAAAAAAAATTTCACTTGCTCTCATCGGTCTTATTCTTGGCACGTCGTTGGTGGCCTGCGATGACGGCCGCGGCGGTGCCGAAGCGGCCGCAAAGCAGCTGGCATCGGCCGTGGCGGGGCTGGATCTCCGCCCCGTTGCATTCGATGGCCGGGACTCTTCCGTGGCCAACGACCAGCTGAAACAGGTGTTCAAGGCCCTCGAGCCTGCCAAGCCGTCCGTGGAAGCGGGAGAACTCAAGCTTGACGGAGACACGGCCAGCTTTCCGCTGAGCTACAGCTGGAAGATCGACTCCGGCGAATGGAAGTACACCGTTTCTGCCGGGCTCCGGAAGTCCGCAGACAAGTGGCTCACGGTCTGGTCTCCGGGCATGCTTGTGCCGGACCTCGTCGAAGGGGAGATCCTCAGCAAGTCCACACAGTCCCCGCAGCGCGCGGACATCCTGGGCGCGCAGGATGCCCAACTCGTCACCTACCGCCCCGTGGTCAACGTCGGCATCGACAAACCACAGCTCGGCACCGCGGCTGCGGCCGATTCAGCCACCAAGCTGGCCAAACTCGTGGGTATCGACCCCGCGGCCTACGCCCAGCAGGTTGAGGCCTCCGGACCGGAAGCCTTTGTTCCCGCCATCACCCTCCGGGACACCAACAGCCGCACCGTCACCGACGCCCAGATCGAGGCCATTCCCGGCGGCCGCGCCATCCCCGACAAGCTGCCGCTCGCCCCCACCCGCAACTTTGCCCGCGCCATACTCGGCACCGTCGGCGAGGCCAGCGCAGAACAGATCGAAAAGTCCGACGGCGCCCTGACCGCCGGCGACGTCACAGGCACCGGCGGTTTGCAGCAGCAGTACGACGAGCAGCTCCGTGGAACGGCCGGCCTTGCGATCAGGGTGCAGCGCGCGGATCTCACGAGGGAAGAGATCCAGGCCGCCCCGACCGATCCGCGCCGCACCGTCTTCGAGATCAAGGCGACCGCCGGAACGCCGCTCAAGACTACTCTCGACCCAAAGCTGCAGCAGCTCGCGGAAGACACCCTCGCGGACATCAAGCCTGCCTCCGCCATCGTGGCCCTCCGTCCGTCCACGGGAGCCGTGCTGGCCGCGGCGTCCGGCCCCGGGAGCAACGGCTACAACACCGCAATGCTCGGCCAGTACGCACCCGGCTCCACCTTTAAGGTGGTGGACTCCCTGGCCATGCTGCGCAACGGGTTCACCCCAGATTCAACGGTGGAATGCACGCCGACGCTGACGGTGGATGGACGCAAGTTCAAGAACGCGGAAGGCTATCCCGCCGATTCGCTGGGCTCGGTGACACTGCGCGACGCCTTTGCCCACTCGTGCAACACGGCCTTCATCTCAGTACGGGAGAAGGTGTCGCAGGCGCAGCTTGAATCAGCGGCAACGTCCCTGGGCGTGGCGGTTGAGGCCCCGAAGCTGGGGGCTGATGCCTTTCTTGGTTCCGTTCCCGGTGAGGCCGAGGGTACCGAGCACGCGGCGGCCATGATCGGCCAGGGCAGGGTGCTGATGTCCCCGCTTTCCGCTGCCATCATGGCCGGCTCAGTCGCCAAGGGCGCACCGGTGTCGCCGGTGCTGGTCCTCAACCCGGACGTCACCCCGGGTGCCTCACCCGCCGCCAGCGGAGCGGCAGGCACGCAACCCGCAGAAGGCGCGTCGCCGTCGTCGACCGTCACGGCAGAGGCTCCCGCGAAAAATGCGCAGACTCCGGTGACCAAGGCGGAGGCCGCTTCCCTCGCCGACATGATGCGCGCGGTGGTGACCTCCGGACATGCGGGCTTCCTGGCTGATGTGCCGGGCGAACCCGTGGGCGCCAAGACCGGCACAGCGGAGTTTGGCGACGCCAAGCCGCCGAAGACGCACGCCTGGATCATCGCAGTACATGGTGACCTGGCTGTGGCGGTCTTTGTTGAAGACGGCGGGCTGGGCGCCACCACGTCCGGGCCACTCCTAAAGAAGTTCCTGACTGCCGCCGGCTGATCCGAACGCTCCCGCAGCTCCCGCAACGTTCCGCGAAACCCTCCTGCAGCGAACGCAGGAGGGTTTGGCCGTCTGGTGACGGGACGTGCGGGAGCGTAGGAGTCAGCCATGGGAAGATTGCCGGGTGGCCCATATTGACGTTTCCGGCATCGACTACTTCCTCTCCGACGGCACCCAGCTGCTCAACGGGGTGACCTTCAAGGTCCCCGACGGCACCAAGACAGCCCTGATCGGCCCCAACGGCACCGGAAAAACCACACTGTTCCGCATCATCGCCGGCGATCTCATTCCGGACGAGGGCGTGATCGGCCGATCCGGCAACATGGGTATCATGCGCCAGTTCGTGGGCCAGGTCCGGGATGATTCCACGATCAAGGACCTCTTGGTTTCTGCCGCCCCGGCGGCACTGGCGGCCGCTGCCCGCGCCGTGGACGACGCCGAGCTCGCCATGATGGAGCACGACGACGAACCCACCCAGATGCGGTACGCCCAGGCGATCGTCGACTGGGGAGACGCCGGCGGCTACGACGTCGAGACCGTCTGGGACGAAGTCTGCATGGCCGCGCTGGGACTGCCGTTTGACCGCGCGCAGCACCGCCCGGCGTCGAGCCTTTCCGGCGGCGAGCAGAAGCGCCTGGTGCTGGAGGCGCTGTTCGCGGGCCCTGATGAGCTGCTGCTCCTCGACGAACCGGACAACTACCTCGACGTCCCGGGCAAGCGGTGGCTCGAGGGAAGGCTCAATGAGTCGAAGAAGACCGTATTCTTCATCAGCCACGACCGCGAGCTGCTGAACAACGCTGCCGGCCGCATCGTCACCCTTGAGCCGGGCATCAACGGTGCCGGTGCCTGGGTACACGGCGGCGGCTTCGGGTCGTACGTGGAGGCACGCGCCGACCGCAATGCCCGCTTCGAGGAGCTCCGCAAACGCTGGGACGAGGAGCACATCAAGCTCAAAGAACTCGTCAACATGTACAAGAACAAGGCGGCATTCCGCTCGGACATGGCCAACCGGTACCACGCCGCCCAGACGCGCCTCGCAAAGTTCTTGGAGGTCGGGCCGCCCGAGGCGCTGCCCATCGAGCAGAACGTGCGGATGCGTCTCAAGGGCGGCCGCACGGCCAAACGCGCCATCGTGGCCGAAAAGCTCGAACTGACAGGCCTCATGAAGCCGTTCTCCACCGAAATCTGGTTCGGGGACCGGGTGGGCGTGCTGGGCTCCAACGGCTCCGGTAAATCCCACTTCCTGCGGCTGCTCGCCACCGGGGGCACCGACCCGGAGCGCGAACACCTGCCCGTGTCCGACGTCGAAATCGCCGAAGTGCCCCACGAAGGAACCGTAAAACTCGGCGCCCGCATCCGCCCCGGCTTCTTCGCGCAGACCCACGTGCGGCCGGACCTGCTCGGCAAGACCCTGCTGCAGATCCTGCACCGCGGCGACGAACACCGCTCCGGACTGGCGCGCGAGGCCGCCGCCGGAGCGCTGGACGGCTACGGGCTCGCAGGCCAGTCCGAGCAGAAATACGAGTCGCTCTCCGGCGGGCAGCAGGCGCGGTTCCAGATCCTGCTGCTGCAGCTCTCCGGTGCCACGTTGCTGCTGCTGGACGAGCCCACCGACAACCTGGACCTGCATTCCGCAGAGGCCCTCGAGCGGGCCATCGACCACTTTGAGGGCACAGTCCTCGCTGTCACCCACGACCGCTGGTTCGCCCGGACTTTCGACCGCTTCCTGGTGTTCGGTTCCGACGGGCGCGTCTACGAATCCGCGGAGCCGGTCTGGGACGAAAAGCGCGTGGAGCGCGCCCGCTAAGCACGACGCTCTCTCACTTTCTGCACGTTTTGTGCCAACGCTCTCTCACACGGTGAGGGAGCGTTTGGCGTTATTTGCGACAAGTGAGAGAGCGTTGGGGATGTGGCTGCAGGGAGTGAGAGAGCGTTCGGGATGCGGCGGCAGGAAGTGAGAGAGCGTTGGGGATGTGGCTGCAGGGAGTGAGAGAGCGTTGGGGATGGGGCGGCAGGAAGTGAGAGAGCGTTGGGCACCTGCTGAATCCCGAGGTGGACCCGGGTTTCGGCACGCCCAGCCAGCGACCTTTGGCTAGAGTTGTCGAATGACTTCCACCCAGCAGATCGCCGACCGGCAGGTCTCCGCCGCAGCCGTTGCCACATTCATTATTTTCGGCGCCAACGGCCTGGTCTTCGCCAGCTGGGCGGCCCGGATTCCGGCGGTCACCGAAATCCTGCACATCTCGTCCGGGCAGATGGGCACGCTTCTGCTGTGCACCGCCGTCGGCTCGCTGATCGCGCTGCCCACCGCCGGGCATGTCATCAGCAGGATCGGCACGGCCAACAGTGTCCGGGCAAGTGGCTTGCTGGCGGCGATGGCGGGTGTGGGCATCGCGATCGCGCTGCTCGCGGAGTCTGTTCCGGGTACTGCCGTCGCGCTCTTCTTTTTCGGCATGGGCGTCGGTCTGTGGGATGTTTCCCAGAATGTCGAAGGGGCCGACGTCGAGCATCGCCTCCGCCGGACGATCATGCCCAAGTTCCATGCGGCTTTTAGCGGCGGGGCTTTCTTGGGTGCACTCATCGGTGCGGGGCTTTCCGGAGTTGGCGTGGGCCTGCCCGAGCACCTCCTGGTCATCGCAGCCGCCGTTGCCCTGCTGACCTTCATCACGCCGCGCTACTTTCTTCCCCATGAAGCACCGCAGGTGCCGGACGCCGGTGAATCCAAACCGGCCCGCGGTCCGTCCGCCTGGCGAAATTCCCGCACTTTGCTGATCGGGGTAGTGGTTCTCGGTGCCACTCTGACCGAAGGGGCGGGCAACGACTGGATCGCCAAGGCATCGGTGGACGGCCTCGGCACGACGGAGTCCACCGGGGCGCTGCTCTTCGCACTCTTTGTGCTGGCCATGACAGCCATGCGCTTTTTCGGAGGCGGCGTCATCGACAGGTACGGGCGGGTGGCCGTGCTCCGGGCGAGCATGGCCGCGGCGGCTGCCGGCCTCGCGCTGTTCGTCTTCGCGGGCGACGTTTGGCTTGCCGCCGTGGGTGCCGCCCTGTGGGGAGTCGGGGCAGCCTTGGCGTTCCCCATGGGAATGTCCGCCGCCGCCGATGACCCCAAGCACGCCGCTGCGAGGGTTTCGGTGGTCTCCACCATCGGCTACGTGGCGTTCCTCGCCGGCCCTCCGCTGCTCGGTTATCTGGGCGACCTCACCGGTATCCACCTGGCGCTCCTTGCCATCGGCGCACCGATCCTGGTGGCGCTGCTGCTGGCCGGAGCCGCGAAGCCGTTGTCCTCGAGGTAATGAACCTCGAAGGAGCGAACCGCGGCCCGGGCGGGCCAACGCCCAGCCCCGCACCCCGGCGGTAGGGTGGGCTGATGCGAAGAATGCTGCGACGGGGCCCGGGCTGGGTGGCGGGGATGGACCGCGCACTGATGCGGGCGGTCTCGGGATTTCCAGGCGGGCATCA
This sequence comes from Arthrobacter sp. 05T444, assembly GCF_056395905.1. NCBI lineage: Bacteria > Bacillati > Actinomycetota > Actinomycetes > Micrococcales > Micrococcaceae > Arthrobacter > Arthrobacter sp. 05T444. The sequence goes on along the minus strand of NZ_JBFTKK010000004.1, from coordinate 170,639 downwards.
TGACACCTTCTTCCGCCGGCTTTCCGCGTCAGCGAACAAGGGCAAGCTCTGGTTCGGTGTGGCCGCCGTGGCCGCCCTTGTTCCCGGACGCACAAGGAGGGCCGCCGTTCACGGGCTGCTCGCACAGGGCGTGGCTTCGGCCGTCACCAACATCGTCTTCAAGACCCTGCTGCCCCGCACCCGCCCGCTGCCCGAGCACCTGCCGGTTTTCCGTTTCGTCCATCCCCAGCCCACCAGCTCCTCCATGCCGTCCGGCCATTCTGCGTCGGCAGTCGCTTTCGCCCTCGGGACAGGACTCGTCCAGCCGGTTCTGGGCGCGGCGGTGGCGCCCGTTGCTGCCGGAGTTGCATACTCCCGGGTGCATACAGGGGCTCATTGGCCGTCAGACGTCCTCTTCGGCTCGGCCATCGGAGCCGGGGCCGCCCTCATCACCAGGAAATGGTGGCCCGTCCGGCCCCCGTTCCCGCCCACTACCCGCACGTGGATCAAGACGGCCCAGGTGCCCAGCGGCGAGGGCCTGAGCATCGCGGTGAATTCGTTGGGGGGTTCTTTCACGGAGGAGACCGCGGAGGCCCTTCGGGAAGTATTCCCGCTTGCACATATAACCACGATCGCGCCGGACCAAGACCTGGCCGAACAGATAGAAACGGCGGCGACGCGGCCCGGGACGCGTGCGCTGGCGGTGTGGGGCGGTGACGGAACCGTGGGCACGGCCGCTGCGGCCGCCGTCGGACATGACCTTCCCCTGCTGGTACTGGCGGGCGGCACGCTCAACCATTTCGCCAGGGACGCCGGAACGCCCTCGCTCCAGGAAGCGGTCGAAGCCGCGGGAAAGGGCGAGGCGGCGCAGGCCGACGTCGGGATCGTGGCCGTGGAACGAGGGCTGGCGGACGACCCCGAAATGGTGGAGCTCATCATGCTCAACACCGCCAGTATCGGGCTCTACCCCAACCTGGTCCGCCGCCGCGAACAGCTGCAGCCGGCCTTGGGAAAGCCGCTGGCAGGGGTCGCGGCGATGTTCCGCACGTTCGCAGTGGAAAAGCCCGTCACGCTGATTGTGGACGGCGTCCGCCACAAACTGTGGATCATGTACCTTGGCCGGGGCCGCTACTACCCCAGGGACCATGCCCCGCTCTTCCGCCCGGTGCTCGACGACGGAGTGCTGGATGTCAGGATGATCACCGCCGACGAATCCTTTGCGCGCCTCCGCATGCTCTGGTCCGTGCTGACAGGCACCGTGGCCACCTCCAAAATTACCCACCTCAGGGAGGCCAGCCACGTGCGGCTTGAATGCGGAACGGTGCCCATGGTGCTCGCTGTGGACGGTGAAACCATGCCGGGTGTGCGAGCAGTTGAAATCACTCTCAAGCGCGGCGCACTGAAGTACTACTCGCCGCGTCCGAAGGACTAGGGGCTCATCCGTCCGGACTACGCCGGACAACCCTGATTCGCCCCTGAATCATCCCTGAGACCGGCGAATTCGGCCGTCCGCATCGGTAGCGTGGAACGTGCAGACCAATCAGCACTCCGCAGCTAGGCAAAGGACCGCTCCATGATCGAGGCACAAGGCCTGACGAAGGTCTACGGCGACAAAACCGCCGTCGGCGGCGTCGACTTCACCGTCCAGGCCGGACGGGTCACCGGCTTCCTGGGCCCCAACGGGGCCGGCAAATCAACCACCATGCGCATGATCATGGGACTGGACCGCCCGACGGCGGGAACGGTCACCGTGAACGGCGTCCCGTTCGCCCGGCACGTGGCCCCGCTCCGTGAGATCGGCGCCCTCCTGGACGCGAAGGCTGTCCACACGAGCCGGTCGGCCTACAACCATCTCCTGGCCATGGCCGCCACCCACAGCATCCCCAAGAAACGTGTTCACGAAGTCATCGAGATGACGGGCCTGGCCGACGTGGCCCGAAAAAAGGTCAAGGGTTTCTCACTTGGCATGGGGCAGCGCCTGGGCATCGCCGCCGCGCTCCTGGGCGACCCGCAGACCATCATCCTGGACGAACCGGTCAATGGCCTCGACCCCGAAGGCGTGGTGTGGGTCCGCAATCTGGTCAAGTTCCTGGCCTCCGAGGGCCGCACGGTGTTCCTGTCCAGCCACCTCATGAGCGAGATGGCGCTGACCGCCGACCATCTCATCGTGATCGGCCGCGGCAAGATCATCGCCGATGCACCCATCAAGGACATCATCACCGGCAAGGGACAGACCCGGACGCGGGTCCGCACGGACCAGCCCGACCAGCTTATGAACGTCCTCGCCGGAACCGGCGTCTCCGTTGAAGTCCAGGACCACGAACTGCTCGAGGTCAAGGGCCTGGACCCCCGCCAGATCGCACGGGCGGCGCTCGACAGCCGCGTCATGATCTACGAACTCACTCCGCTGCAGGCCAGCCTCGAAGAGGCGTACATGGAGCTGACCAAGGATGAGGTCGAATACCACTCGCTGATTACCACGGGAGTCCCCGTCCCCGTCCAGTCCGGAGGCAACTAAAGCCATGAGCACATCAACCGTCGCCCAGCCCGGCCCCCGCAGCGCCGGCCCCGCGCACTCCAGCAACGCCCGTACCGCCAGCCCGGGTCCTGGACCCAGTTTCTTCCGCGTGCTGAACTCTGAATTCATCAAGTTCCGGACGCTTCTGTCCACCCTGATCCTGCTCGCCGCCACCGCCGTGGTGATGGTGGGGTTCGGCGCCCTGTCCGCCTGGGGAACCGGCCAGTTCGCTGATGCGGCCGGCTCCGATCCCCAGGCGGCGGAAGCACTGGCGGCCCAGGGCGGGGACCTCGCAGTCACTGTCCCCACGTCCGGCATCGCCTTCGCCCAGCTCATCCTTGGCTCGCTGGGCGTGCTGCTCATGAGCTCCGAGTTCACCACAGGAATGGCCCGCTCCACGTTTGCCGCCGTGCCCAAACGGATCCCCGCGTTCGTCGCCAAGCTCGCCGTGGTGATGGTCAGCGCCTTCATCCTGACGGCCGTATCCACCTACGTTGCGGGCCTGGTTGCCGTGCCGATCCTGGACAACTACGGCCTGAAGCTGGATCTTGCCAGTTCCCAGTCAATCAAGCTGCTGCTCGTCAACAGTGCCTATGTGGCTGCCGTGGCCGCGATCGGCATGGCCCTCGGGACTCTGGTGCGGAACTCGGCCGGAGGCATCATGAGCCTCGTGGGACTGTTCTTCGTGGCACCCATCGCCTTCCAGCTGATTCCGGGCGACTTCTTCGTGGAAGCCCGCAAGTACCTGCCCGGCAACACGCTGACGCCCCTGACGGCCGTAGAGCACGTCCCGGACACCCTCGAAGTCTGGCAGGCCGGACTTGTCCTGGGCGCCTGGGTAGTGGTGCCGCTGGCCCTCGCCACGATCCTGCTGAAAATCCGCGACGTCTAGGGTCAGAGCCTAGGCTCGTTTCATGACTGAAGCTGTTCCACTGAAGGACGCGCCGGCCGGCCAGGGCGGCGCGTCCTTCGCCGAGATAGCGGCCAGGGCGGCGCGTCCTTCGCCGAGATAGCGGCCAGGCGCCGCGGCCGCCTGCGCCGCTACCTGCACCAGCATCCGCGCGTCATGGATGCCGTGGTGGTTCTCTGCTATCTCCTGCTGGTGACACCCACCATGGTGGACGCCGTACGCGCCGGGGTTTGGCTGGCAGCCGGGCTGCTCACCGCCGTCGCCCTGTCCTTGTTTCTCCGGCGACGTTATCCGGTTCCTCTTGTGGCGTTCATTGCGGCCGTGGAGGTGGCTGTCACCGTGCTGCATCCCTGGGGGACCAACGTTTCCGCCGGGCTCTGGTTCTCGCTTTACGCCCTCGCCGTGGTGCGCACCAGGCGGTTCGCCCTGGTTACGCTTGCGCTCGCGACGGCACCGCTGGCGCTGCTCTACTTCTTCGCGGCTGTGGGTCCGCTGGAGAGGGAACTGCCCGCCTCTGCAACGTCGCCCGAAGAGTTCCAGCTGATCTCAAGCATCGCGGCGGGCACAACCATCGCGCTCTCAAACGTTCTCGCCACAGGCATCGGAATATCGGTTCGCCAGCGCCGGGAACACGAACAGGAGATTGCCGCGTGGGCGGCCCAGGCGGCCAAGCTCGGCTCCGTCAATGAACGGAACCGGATCGCACGGGAAATGCATGACGTCGTGGCGCACTCGCTGACCGTCATGGTCACACTTTCGGACGGGGCCGCCGTGGTGGTCCGGAAGGATCCCGAACGCGCGGCAGAGGTCTTGGCAGAGATGTCCCGGACCGGGCGTACCGCCCTGGCGGATATGCGCCGCGTTCTCGGGGTCCTGCGCGACGACGCGTCCGCGGGGCAGGCGCCGCGCGAGCCGCTGGCTGCCGGGGACAACCTCGCCAAGCTCCTGGACGGGTTCCGTGCGGCAGGGCTTCCCGTGCACTACTCGCACACCGGACCCGCGCTGCCGGCGGATGCCGCGTTCCAGCTGACCGTCTACCGCATTGTTCAGGAGTCGCTGACCAACGTGCTGCGATATGGCAGGGCGCTGAGCCGCGTTGACGTTACGGTGGTCCGTGACCCGTCCACGGTCACCATCGAAGTAGTGGATGACGGCCGGGGCACCGGCTCCGCACCCACCGGCACAGGCGCGCTTGGTTCGGGGCAGGGATTGACGGGCATGAAGGAACGGGCCGGGATCTACGGGGGTACCGTGGAGGCTGGGCGGACCACCAGCGGCGGCTGGCGGGTGAAGGCTGTCCTGGCACTCAACGGCAACAAGGGGGAAGAATGAGCGACGCCGGACGCATCCGGGTTTTGCTGGTGGATGACCAGCCGCTACTGAGGATGGGCTTCCGGCTCATTCTGGAGGGCGAAGACGATCTGGAAGTGGTGGGCGAAGCCTCGGACGGGGCCGAGGCAGTCCGGGAGGTCCGCGAGCTCAAGCCCGACGTCGTTCTCATGGACGTCCGGATGCCGGTCCTGGACGGGATTGAGGCCACCCGCGCCATCACCGTCTCCGGCTCGTGCGCCAGGATCATCATCCTGACCACCTTCGACCTCGATGAGTACGCTTTTGCCGGGCTGCAGGCCGGAGCGTCGGCCTTTCTGCTCAAGGACGTGGCGCCGTCCGAGCTGGTCCAGGCCGTGCGGGTGGTGGCCAGCGGTGACGCCGTCGTCGCGCCCCGCGTTACCCAACGGCTCCTGGAAACCTACGTCCGTGGTGCGGCTGCCAACGCGCCGGCCGCGGCTGCCGCCACCCCCGCCCACCGGGATCCGCTGCTGGAAGCTCTGACTCCGCGGGAAACCGAAATGCTGGAGGCAATGGCCGAGGGCCTGTCCAATGCCGAAAATCGCGCACCGGTACTTCCTCTCGGAGGCCACGGTGAAGACCCATGTCCGGCGGATCCTCACCAAACTCCACCTGCGGGACCGGGTCCAGGCCGTGGTCTATGCCTACGAAACAGGACTCGTGACCCCCAGCAACCCGGACTACTGAACCGGCCGCCGGCAGGTACCGCCAGGCGCCCCGCGCACAGCTTCCGCACAGGATTGCCTTATGCGGGCCATAGCTGCCTGGCGTTTCATGGATCCATGAGCACATCACCCCGCACCCCCGACGTGCAGCACTCCCCGCACAGGCCGCATCCCGACCACGACCGTGGCCTCCAGTTCGACCTCACGACGCTGATGAGCAGGCGATCCCTGGGCATGTTCTTTGGCGCCGGCACGGCGGCTGCTGCGCTGGCTGCGTGCACGCCGGGTGGGTCGTCCGGTTCTGCGGGCACCACCGGAACCTCGGCGTCCGCGCCGGCCGGATCCACGGGCACGACGACGGCGCCCGCGGCTTCCGCCGCATCCTCCGCCAGTGCATCCCCCACAGCTTCCCCTACGGTGACCCGGGCGATCGCCGAGTGCGGTGTGGAGATCCCGCAGGAAACGGCCGGTCCCTACCCGGGCGACGGGTCCAACGGCCCGAACGTCCTCGAGGCCTCCGGCGTGGTGCGGCAGGACATCACGTCCAGCTTCGGTACGTCAGCCACGAAGGTCGACGGCGTACCGCTGACCGTCACGCTGACCCTGCTCGACAACGCCAACGGCTGCGTTCCGCTGGCCGGCGCCGCCGTCTACGCCTGGCACTGTGACCGGGACGGAAAGTACTCCCTGTACGATTCCGGGTTGGAAAACGAGAACTACCTCCGCGGCGTGCAGGAAGCGGACGCTAACGGGCAGGTCACCTTCAAGACCGTCTACCCGGGTGCCTACAACGGCCGCTGGCCGCACATCCACTTCGAAGTCTTTGAATCCATGAATAACGCCACAGCGGCCGGGCAGGTGCTGGCGGTCTCGCAGATCGCGATGACCGATGCGGCCTGCAAGGTGGTCTACACGTCCCCTGGCTATGAGACCAGCGCCCAGAATTTCCCCAACACCACCTTGCAGTCGGACAACGTCTTCGGCGACGACGGCGGCATCTACCAGCTCGCCACCATGTCGGGTTCAGTATCGGCCAGCTATACCGCAGGTCTCAACGTCACTGTCTAACGCGGCGCTAGACTCGGAGCCATGCCTCTCCACACCTCTGCCGCAGACCACATCCGGGACCTGGGCGACTATGTCAGCGCATCGCCGTCGAGCTTTCACGCCGTCCACGAAGCGGCGCGGAGGCTGGACGGGGCGGGCTTTACCGGGCTGGACGAGCTTGAGCCGTGGGAAGCGGCGGCAGGCAAGTTTTATGTGATCCGCGACGGCGCACTGATCGCCTGGGTGACCCCCGATGGTGCCGGCCCCACCACCGGCTTCAACATTCTGGGCGCGCACACGGATTCGCCGTCTTTCAAGCTCAAGCCCAAGCCCACCACCGGCAGGTTCGGCTGGCTGCAGGCCGGCGTGGAAGTCTACGGCGGACCCCTGCTGAACTCGTGGCTGGACCGCGAACTGCAGCTTGCCGGACGCCTGGTCATGCTCGACGGCACCCAGCACCTCACCGCCACCGGTCCGCTCCTGCGCTTTCCTCAACTCGCCATCCACCTCGACCGTGCCGTGAATGAGGGCTTGGCCCTGGACAAGCAGCAGCACATGAATCCGGTGTTCGGCCTCGGCGATCCAGCCGGGGAGGACCTGCTGGGACTCCTGGCCCAGCGTGTGTCCGGCGCCGGGACTGTTGACCCTGCGCAGATCGGGGGATACGACGTCGTCATTGCGGACACGCAGCCGGCTGCCGTTTTCGGGGCCAAGGGCGAGTTTTTCGCCTCCGGCCGGCTGGATAACCTCTCCGCGACGCACGCCGGGCTGATGGCCCTTATCGCCCTCGCGTCACGGCCGGGGGGCGGTTCCTCCACCACCGTACCGGCCCCGATTGCCGTGCTTGCTGCGTTTGATCATGAGGAAATCGGTTCGGCGTCGCGCTCGGGCGCCTGCGGGCCCGTGCTCGAGGACGTCCTGGTCCGCATTTCGGACGGGCTGGGGGCGTCGGTGAGCCAGCGGCGGCAGGCGTTTGCGGCGTCGTTCTGCGTTTCCGCGGATGCCGGACACGCTGTCCACCCGAACTATCCCGAGCGGCATGATCCCGTCAACCATCCCCTCCTCAACGGGGGGCCGTTGCTCAAGATCAATGCCAACCAGCGCTATGCCACGGACGCCGCCGGTGCCGCCCTCTGGGCACGGCTCTGCGGCGAAGCCGGCGTTCCCTACCAGGAATTCGTGTCCAACAACGTCATGCCGTGCGGCTCCACCATCGGGCCGCTGACGGCCACCCGGCTGGGCATCAGGACCGTGGACGTGGGGGTGCCCCTCCTGTCGATGCACTCCGCGAGGGAACTGTGCGGCGTGGAGGATCCGCACCGTCTTGCTAAGGTGACGGAACGGTTCTTCGCGGTTCCGGCATAGATGTGCCCGCTGGGCGAAGATTTCCGCTCCGTTACAAAAGTCCGCCCCAGAAAACTTGCGTTGACTATTAGTACTTCCCGTTGGAAGTCTGCCCGTTTTCCGGCGAGGCAAACTGTGCGACTGCATAAGTCTCTGCCCTTGGCTGCTCGCCTAGTGTGAAACGCATCATGTGGGACGCATCATGTGGGACGCGGCACACGCTCCTGCCGGCTCCGGCCCACACCCAAGATCTGAAATCAACAAGAGGACGGCGCATTCATGCACGCTGACCAGCAACTCTCGAAATCCCTGAAACCCCGCCACCTGTCCATGATCGCCATCGCCGGGGTCATTGGCGCAGGGCTGTTCGTCGGCTCCGGTGCCGCAATCCAGCAGGCAGGACCGGGCATCCTGCTTGCCTACACGGCCGCCGGAATCGTGGTCATCCTGGTGATGCGGATGCTGGGTGAGATGGCTGCCGCCAATCCCGAGACCGGATCCTTCTCCACGTACGCCGACAAGGCTCTGGGCAGTTGGGCAGGCTTCAGCATCGGCTGGCTCTACGCCTGGTTCTGGATCATCGTGCTCGGAATCGAGGCGACCGCCGGTGCCGCCATCATGCACCGCTGGGTTCCCGGCATCGACCAGTGGATCTGGGCCCTGCTCCTCATGGTCCTGCTGACACTGACCAACCTTGGCTCGGTGAAGTCCTACGGTGAGTTCGAGTTCTGGTTTGCCTCCATCAAGGTCGCGGCCATTGTCCTCTTCCTGCTCTTTGGTGTGGCAGCCATCCTGGGCCTGGTCCCCGGCGTTCCGGCACCGGGACTGAGCAACCTGACCGACAACGGCGGCTTCCTGCCGAACGGGCCGGGAGCGGTGCTCGCCGGCATCCTCGTGGTGGTCTTCTCCTTCTTCGGCGCCGAAATCGCCACCATCGCCGCCGGCGAGTCCGAGAACCCCGTGGATGCCGTGAAGAAGGCCGTGAAGTCCACCGTCTGGCGCATCTTGGTCTTCTACATCGGCTCCATTGCCATTGTTGTCACCCTGCTGCCGTGGAACTCAGCCAACGTCGCCAAAAGCCCGTATGTTGCGGTGATCGAACTGTTCGGCATCCCCGGCGCCGGCACCATCATGGACATCGTTGTGCTCACGTCCGTGCTGTCCTGCCTGAACTCCGGCCTCTACACGGCCAGTCGGATGCTCTTCTCACTCTCCCGGCGCGGGGATGCCCCGAAGTCCTGGATGAAGATCTCCCGCCGCGGCGTGCCGGCCGCGGCTGTTCTGGCCTCCACCGTGGTGGGCTTCATTACCGTGGGCCTGAACTACATCGCTCCGGACACCGTGTTCCTGTTTCTGGTGAACACCTCCGGTGCCATCGCGCTGTTCGTCTGGCTGGTCATTGCCGTGTCGCAGCTGATCCTGCGCCGCCGGATGGGTTCCGCCGCCAAGGACCTTGCCCTGAAGATGTGGCTGTTCCCCTACCTGACGTGGTTGGCCATCGGCAGCATCGTCGCGCTCATCATCGGCATGGTGATTCTCGAATCCACCAGGGAGTCGCTCCTGCTGTCAGTCGGCCTCGCTGCGGTCGTGGTCGGCATCGGCGTATGGCGTTACCGCAGGGGCAACGCGGAAAGCGGCCCTCTGGAAGCCGCCGTTCCGGAAACCGAAGCGGCCAGCGTGGGCGCAGAGCCGACGTCGTAGTCCGCGGTTGCAACGCGCAGCTTGAATACCCGAACCGTCCGCCCGGTGTGCCGTTAAGGCCCGCCGCGCGGACGGTTTTGCGTTGCCGTCGGCGGGTGAACAGCAGTCAGCCCTGTCGCGGCGCGAACATGATCAAAGCCACGCCCGCGAGGCACACAGCGGCGCCGATGAGGTCCCAGCGATCTGGCCTGAAGCTGTCCAGGATCACGCCCCAAGCCAACGAGCCCACGATGAATACGCCGCCGTAGGCAGCCAGGACACGGCCAAAATTGGCGTCGGGCTGGAGCGCGGCCACAAATCCGTAGATCCCCAGGGCCACGACGCCGAGTCCGGCCCACCACCATGCCCTGTCCTCCCGCACAGCCTGCCAGATCAGCCAGGCGCCACTGATTTCCGCGGCCGCGGCAAGGGTGAACAGCAGGACCGATTTCAGAATCGTCATGGCTCCAGTATTTCCTTGGGCGTGATTTATCCACAGCCGGCCGTCATGTGGCTGGAACCGTGGCCGTCTTCCCCGGGGTGCAGCGCCGGTCAGTACCGGCGTCACGTTTTCCACATAGGAGTCTCTGCTGCTGCACCCGCCGGCAGCAGCACGTTAGCCTCGAGTCAGAGCACGAATCGCGGAATCCCTCCCCGATGCACTAAGATATTGAAGTCTGTGCTGCGCCCTGCCTCCGTTTTGGAGCCTGGCCTGCACGGCACCGCAAATGAACCTCCTGTTACGGAAATGCCGTAACCGCTTAGCCCAAAGGAGGTGGGTTCACATATGCGTCCTTACGAATTGATGGTAATCATCGACCCCGAGGTCGAAGAGCGTACCGTAGAGCCGTCGCTTCAGAAGTTCCTGAATGTCATCACCAACGATGGTGGAACCATCGAAAAGGTCGACATCTGGGGCCGCCGTCGCCTCGCTTACGACATCAAGAAGAAGTCCGAAGGTATCTACGCCGTGGTGAACTTCACCGCCAAGCCGGAAACCGCCAAGGAACTTGACCGCCAGCTGAGTCTCAATGAGACCATCATGCGCACCAAGATCACCCGCCCCGAAGAGCAGAAGGTCGTTGCTGAGTAATTTCAGCTCCCGGCATTCATTCTTTACCCCGCAGGAACGAACAAGGAGGCAGTAGATGGCAGGCGAAACCACTATTACGGTCATCGGTAATCTCACCAATGACCCCGAACTGAGGTTCACACCGTCAGGTTCGGCAGTAGCGAACTTCACCATCGCTTCTACGCCCCGCACTTTTGACCGCCAGTCCAATGAGTGGAAGGACGGGGAAACCCTGTTCCTCCGCGCATCGGTGTGGCGCGAAGCAGCTGAAAACGTCGCCGAGTCCCTGACAAAGGGCATGCGCGTGATCGTTTCCGGCCGACTGAAGAGCCGTTCCTACGAAACAAAAGAGGGCGAAAAGCGCACCGTTATCGAGCTCGAGGTCGATGAAATCGGCCCGAGCCTGCGCTACGCCAACGCCAAGGTCAACCGCACCCAGCGCTCCGGCGGTCAGGGTGGACAGGGCGGCTTCGGCGGCGGCAACAGCGGCGGTGGATTCGGTGGCGGCCAGGGTGCAAACCAGGGCGGCAACACCGGCGGAACCTGGGGTGGCAACCAGCCCGCAGCGCAGGAAGACCCTTGGGCCACGCCCGGGGTCAGCAATGCAGGCGGCGGCTGGGGCAACGGCCCGGATTCCGAACCTCCCTTCTAAATAAACACATCAAAGGTTCTACGCCGGCAACCCCTGAAGCGTGCCATATGGCACGTTTTGGTCACCGCCGCCGTCGGACCACCACCATCCCGTGGATCAATGTCCACGGGCTCCAAAGAATAGGAGCTCCACGATGGCTAAGGCTGAACTCCGTAAGCCCAAACCAAAGTCCAACCCCTTGAAGGCCGCTGACATCACCGTCATCGACTACAAGGACGTAGCATTGCTGCGCAAGTTCATCTCCGACCGCGGAAAGATCCGCGCCCGTCGCGTCACCGGCGTCACGGTGCAGGAACAGCGCAAGATCGCCCAGGCAATCAAGAACGCCCGCGAAGTTGCTCTGCTGCCTTACTCCGGCGCTGGCCGCGGCTAAGGAAGGGATTAACTAACATGGCAAAGCTCATTCTGACCCACGAAGTAACCGGTCTCGGTGCTGCAGGCGACGTTATCGAGGTCAAGGACGGTTACGCACGTAACTACCTGCTGCCCCGCGGCTTCGCTCTGACCTGGTCCAAGGGTGGCGAGAAGCAGGTTGAGTCCATCAAGGCTGCCCGCGTCGCCCGCGAGCACGCTTCCCTGGAAGATGCTCAGAAGCAGGCCGCTGCGCTGTCCGCCAAGCCGGTCAAGCTGGTCGTCAAGGCTGGCGAAAGCGGCCGCCTGTTCGGCACGGTCAAGCAGGCCGACGTTGCTGACGCTGTTGAGGCCGCTGGCCTTGGCCGCATCGACAAGCGCAAGGTTGAACTGCCGACGCACATCAAGTCGGTCGGTTCCTACCAGGCGAACGTCCGTCTGCACGACGACGTTGCCGCTGTGATCGAACTCGACGTAGTCGCAGGCAAGTAGTCTTTCCGGCTCTAAGCCAGATTGCTGCGCAGTCCTGAACTGCTGAAAGCCCCCGCTGTCGGTTCCCCCGGGAACCCGACAACGGGGGCTTTCGCTTTCCGTCACGGTCGGTTCAGTGGCGTTGGACCACGGTGGTGTAGTAGCGGTAACCCGCCCGGATCAGTTCAGCCAGTGCGGTTTCATCGATGTCCTCGAGCTTGTTGACGTACACGCAGCCGGCACCCATCTTGTGGTTGCCCAGCCTCGCGAGGAGTTCAGGGGCTTCCGGTGCCGCGCTCAAACCGTACAGGGACAGGCTGGCTTTGCGCGGAGAGAATCCGACCGCCGCGGCATCGCCTTCCCGCCCGCTGTCGTATTTGTAGTGGTACCTGCCGAATCCCACGATGGTGGGCCCCCACATCTCGGGTTCCTCGCCGGTCAGCTCCGCCATGAGGGCCCGCAGCCGGAGGGCGTCCTGGCGCCGGACAGGATGTTCCACACCGGCCAGGAACTCATCCACCGAGGCGCCGGTTACTTGCGTCTTGTTTTCCGCCATGGAGGCAGTGTACGTCGCCTTGCTGCCGGCGCTGATAGTTCGCGAACTGAACGGCCCGCACTCCGCAGCGCCGCCACCAACTCCGAAGTCCGGAATAAACACGGAAGGGCCCGGGTTGAGGGAGTAGATGCAAACGCATGCACTGTCGCAGACAGTCGACCCTGAGGAGATCACCGTGGAGCCCCGCCGCATAACCGTTCTGTCCGCCGGCCTGGGGGTTCCGTCGTCGAGCAGGCTGCTGGCCGACCAGTTGGCCGGCGCCGCCAGCCAACAGCTTGAGGCAGCCGGGTACGAGGTGACCGTTGATGTGGTGGAACTCCGCGATCTGGCCGTGGACATCGCCAACAACTTCGTCACCGGCTACGCGGCTCCGCGCCTCGCAGAGGTTATCGCCGGGGTGGAGGCGTCCGACGGAATCATCGCGGTCACGCCTGTCTTCAGCGCCTCGTACAGCGGCCTCTTCAAGTCCTTCATCGACGTGCTGGACCCCAAGTCACTGGACGGGAAGGCTGTGCTGCTGGGCGCCACGGGCGGAACCGACCGCCACCAGATGGTCCTCGAGTACGCCATGCGCCCACTGTTCAGCTACCTCCGCACCAGGGTGGCTCCGACGGCCGTCTTTGCCGGCCCCCAGGACTGGGGGAACACGGACGACGGCGGCTCTCCCCTTTCGGCGCGAATCGGGCGGGCGGCGGGCGAGTTTGCCGGCCTGCTGGACGGGGTGCAGCCCGGCAGGAAGCAGGCGCCCCTGGAGTCGCTGCCTTTTGAACAGCTGCTGGCCGGGATATCCGCCGCGCGGTAGTGGTGCGGACCGGTGAACTATTCCCGGGACCCGCTCGTTGTGCCGGTCATGAAGTGTCCTGTTGATTCCGTAGACCTGATCATGAGCGAACGCAGTGGAGTGGAGATTGATTACTGCCCCCAGTGCCGCGGCGTATGGCTTGACCGAGGGGAGCTGGACAAGATCATTGACCGTGCGGCCGACTCGTTCGGGGGAGCGGGCGCGCCTGCGGCGCCGCCAGTACCGGCCCCGCCAGCTCCGGGCATGGTCCCGCCTCCCCTGTACCAGAACCACGAGGCACCGCGGGAACGGCCCCGGTATGAGCAGCCGAACTATGACAAGCCCGGTTACGACAAGCCCCGTTATGACGACCGTGGCTACGGCAAGGGCTATGACCGCGAGTACGACGGGCGGCGGCCAAAAAAGAAGGAAGGATGGCTGGGCGACCTCTTCGATTTCTGACCGTTTGCGGGTTCTGCGCGACGTTGGCCCGCGCAGGAAGACTCAGCGGTCAGACGCCCCAGAAATGCGGCGTGTCCTCCACTTGGACGATCAGTCGTCCAACAGCGCGATGAATTCGCGGGCCTGCTTCATGGTGATGTCCGAATGCCTGGAGAGGGCGGTGGCCGCCGCCTCCGTGTTACCGCTTTTGGCCAGGGTCCGGATACGGCCGTAAATCTCGTCGTTCAGCATGTTGCTGCTGACTTCCCGCGTGACGTCGCCCTTGCTCGCGATTGCCCGGTACCGGTAGGGGAACCGCTGCGGCGTTTCGTCGTCGGGGTCTGGTTCGCTGGCCTCCGCCGCCGGGGTATGGAATGGCTGGGGGTGGGCAGCCAAGGCCGCCACGGCGTCCCGCGAGGCCCGAAGGCCGAGACCTGACACCTCGTAGTAGAGCTTTATGGCAGCCATGGCCTGTCCCTGCGCGATCAGCGCATAAAGCCTCCGGTGTTCGTCCTCGGACAGCTTGGTCGCAGCCGCCCTGGCCAGTTCGACAGAGTCCGGCGGTGCTTGCGCCGGCCCGACGGCAGTCCGCTGGCGGCGGTTCCATGCCCGGACGGCGAAGGCCAGGGCGACGGCGACGGCCACGAGGATCAGGACGGGGATCACGAGCGGTTCCATGGTTCTAAAGCCGATCTACGTATTGCTTGGCGGTCAAAAGGTCGGAGTGCGTTGCCTGGCGCAGGAGCTTGATGGCCTGGAGCTTTTGCCCGTTACGCGCCATCGACTGCAGCTGGAGCGCCAACTGCGCGTTGACCTGCCCCCCGGGCAGGACGTACCCCTGGTAGCCAGGGTGGCCTGAGGCGGGACCAGAGGCCGCCTGAGCCAGAAGCGCGGCCCGGGCGTGATCGTTCTGTTGGGTCTGCTGCTGCTCGTTCTGGCTGGGACGCGTCGCCGCATCAACCCGTGCACGCGCGGCCGTCGCAGCCTGCACCTGGGCCGCATAGTGGGCCTGTGAGCGCCTGGCCAGATCCAACTGGTAGCGGTCGGCCTCCGACATTCCGGTGTCGCGCGGCTTCAGTGCCGTGGAGAGGGCCCAAAGGACCGCCGCCAGAACGAGGACAGGCACTATGGCTATCAGAACGTCGCCCATAGATAGAGCTTAGGCCAGTTAGTCGTTATCCACAGCATATGCAGCGGTACGCATGCGGCGGTCCTGTCGGGCCGAACGTGGCCGAACGTCGCAGCCCGGCGTGGAGCGGTTCGGGGAGCGTTCGCGATAATGATCACATTCCGCCCATCCCCGGCGGTCAACACGCGGAAATTACCGGCGAGTATCCCCAGTCGCGGCGTTCCGGCTGTGGATGAAGGTTCAAGAAAAGAATTTTGAGTCCACAGGCCTCGACGGGCGTTTCCGCAGGTCAGGCTGCATATAGGCGTGAAAGAAATTTGATATCCACACCTTCGCCCACAGACTGTGCACAAGCAGCGGCCCATTGTGCACAGGTTATCCACAGACGTGCAAAACTCCGGGCTTTGTGCGTTGCCCGGCGGGCGCTAACGTAGCGGAGACACCGAATCGGGACATGCGCTCCACATCAGCCAACCGGACCGGGGCCCCCATTTCAGGGTTTCGGATAATCCGCGGTGCCCTGTGGAAAACCTGTGGATGAGGCGTCGGCCGAGGCCACGGCTTCCGGCTTAAATTGTCAGGGCTGGCTGGTACAACTTTTCATTAGCCGGCGCTGCAGCTTTCGCGGAAACGCGCGTTCAACGGCACACGGCAGACTTGCCGCAGGCCTCCATCAGGGGACTGCGGACACTATGGAGGACGGCAGCTTTGTCAGTTACGCACCTGGACTCAATCGAGGGCACCCGCGGATCCGAAGGCAGCCGCAAGCCTCCACAGGACATTCCTGCCGAACAGTCCGTGCTTGGCGGCATGATGCTCTCCAAAGACGCCATCGCTGATGTGGTGGAGATCCTTCGGGGCCAGGACTTCTACCGCCCCGCCCACGAGACCATCTACGAGGCCGTCATCGACCTTTATGGCCGCGGCGAACCCGCGGATGCGGTGACGGTTTCGGACGAGCTGACCAAGCGCGGCGAGATCAACAGAATCGGCGGTCCGGCCTACCTGCACGAGCTCATCCAGACAGTCCCCACCGCTGCCAACGCGGGATACTACGCGGAAATCGTGGCCGAGCGCGCAGTCCTGCGGCGGCTGGTCAACGCCGGCACCAAGATCGTCCAGCTGGGCTACGGATCCGACGGCGAAGTCGAAGACCTTGTCAACCAGGCCCAGGCTGAGATCTACGCCGTAGCCGAACGGCGCACTGCAGAGGACTACGTGGTCCTCAAGGACGTCATGGAATCCACGGTGGACGAGATCGAAGCTTCGGGCCACCGCGGCGAGGGCATGACGGGCGTGCCCACGGGCTTCTACGAACTGGATGAGTTGACCCACGGTCTGCATCCGGGGCAGATGATCGTCATCGCCGCCCGCCCTGCTGTGGGTAAGTCCACGTTCGCCCTGGACTTTGCCCGGTCCGCTGCCATCAAGAACAATCTGGCCACCGTCATGTTCTCCCTGGAAATGGGCCGGAACGAGATTGCCATGCGACTTCTTTCGGCGGAGGCCACCATCGGCCTGCAGGACCTCCGCAAGGGCACGATCAAGGACGAGCAGTGGTCCAAGATCGCCACCACAATGGGCCGGATGAATGATGCCCCGCTGTTCATCGACGACAGCCCCAACATGTCCCTGATGGAGATCCGTGCCAAGTGCCGCCGCCTCAAGCAGCAGCATGACCTCAAGCTGGTTATCCTCGACTACCTGCAGCTCATGAGCTCCGGCAAGAAGGTTGAGTCCCGCCAGCAGGAAGTCTCGGAGTTCTCCCGTGCCTTGAAGCTGCTGGCCAAGGAGCTCCAGGTCCCCGTCATTGCCCTGTCCCAGTTGAACCGTGGTTCCGAGCAGCGACAGGACAAGCGGCCCATGGTCTCGGACCTCCGTGAGTCGGGTTCCATCGAGCAGGACGCGGACATGGTCATCCTGCTCCACCGCGAGGACGTCTATGACAAGGAGTCGCCGCGCGCCGGCGAGGCGGACATCCTGATCGCCAAGCACCGTAACGGCCCCACCAAGGACATCGTGGTCGCCTTCCAGGGTCACTACTCCCGCTTCGCCAATATGGCAGCAGACGCCGGAGGCGGCGGGTTCTAGCCGGAGCGCCTGCTACGCCCTCTGCTGCAGGAGGTGGTTCGGCAGACGGTTTCCCGGCGCCGCTGCACGGATTTCCAGAAGGTGGCGGGCATGCGCCTGGAGGCGCTTGTCCTCGTCAGAGACCGGGACCCATTCGGGGATGGGTACCGAGGTGCCCTCGGCGTCCCGGGCCACCATCACCGTGAGGCAGTAGGTGGTGAGGTTGAGTTCGCCGCTTTTGGGATCGCCCGAGCGGACATGTACCGCCACGTGCATGCCTTTGGTGCCGGTGTAGACGAGCCGTGCCTCCACTTCCACCACATGCCCTATCAGCAGCGGGCGGTAGAACCGCACCCCGCCGGAGAACACTGCCACGGTGTCCTTGCCGCAGTAGCGCGATGCGCAGACGTACGCGGCTTCGTCGATCCACTTCATGACGATGCCGCCGTGGACCTTCCCGCCCCAGTTGACGTCAGTGGGTGCGGCCATAAACCGCAGCACAACGCGCTCCGCGGTGCCTGCGTCCGTATATTCCTGTGCGTTCATGGCTTCCACGATCTGTTCACGGATCTTGATCCGGGCCAGGGCGTGGTCGCGTCGTTCGAGTTCCTCCGCCGTGGTGGGCTCGAACTGCTTGACGGGGGTGGGTTTTCCGTCCTCGCCCACGGCCACGAAGATCACCATGCACTGACTCCGCATGGTGGCCGGGCCGCCCTTGGGATCGCCTGAGGAAACAACAGTGCGGATGTGCATGGAGGACCGGCCGGTGTAGACGATAGTGGCGGTGACTTCCACCATGTCGCCGCTGTTCACGGGGTCCGCAAAGTGGATGTTGCCCACGTAGGCGGTGACGCAATAGGACTTGGCCCATCCGACGGCGGCTGCGTAGGCAGCCTTGTCCACCCACTCCAGGACCGTTCCGGCGTCCACGGAACCGCTGTGGCCGACGTCGGTGGGGGCCGCAAGGAATCGGAGGGTCACGGAATTCGCCGCAGTCTCGCTCATGCTGCGATCTTACTGACGCCGGGCGCCGCGCAGCAGCCGGACCGACACAAACGCTGCACCGCACGCCACAAGCGGACCGGGCAGCGCCGGTGGGCATCTCTAAAACGCCACTTAGCTGGATGCGGCCACTCTTGAGTCTGTGGGCGGGGTGGAGCTCGAAGGCTGCCCGGACAGGCGGGCTGGAACACGCTCCGGACGAGCTGACTGGCGTTACGGGCTAAGGCTCCAGACCCGTTCCTCAAGGAGGTCCAAGGAAAGACGGCGGCTGCGCACCGAAGTGCGCAGCCGCCGTCGCCCTTTTTCGAAGAAGACGTTTTGCCGGGGAAGACTAGGCGAGGACGTTCAGCTTCGAGCCGGGGCGGCCGAAGAGGGCGCGGTCAAGCGAGAGGCGCCCCGCACCGGCGAGTGCTACGGCGAGGGCGGCCGCGGCCAGCAGGAGGACCAGTTCGTAGCCGCCGTTGGCAGCGAAAACGCCTGCCGGGGCGTGAACCAGGAAGAGCGCGCCGAGCATGTCCAGGGCCAGCAGTGCAGCGAAGACCCGGGCCAGGACCCCGAGGATCAGTGCGACACCGCCCACCAGTTCAAGGGTGGCCACGATGGGGGCAGCGGCCTCAGCTGCAGGAATCCCCATCTTGGTGAATGATGCCTGCGTGCCGGCGATGGTGAACTCGTTGAACTTCTGCCAGCCGTGGGCTGCGAACAGGAATCCGACAATGACGCGCAGGATCGTGAGGGCTGTGGTGGCAAGGGTGGACTGGTTCATGGAAAATTTTCACCGTTCGTATCGGTTGCGTTCGGTCGTATGAGCGGGCGATCGGATCGCCGGCTTCCATTCCACTGTCTCGTGTCATTGGTTGAAGTGTCAACTAAATGTGACGCGCTGTGGCTTTTCCCACATTCTCTAAGCCCGCCGCGCAGCGGAAGTCCGCCCCGTCAGCGCATCTTCCGGAGCCACGGGCCCAGCAGCCGGGTGGTGACGGGAAGGAAGATGTAGGTCATGAGCGGCGTCAGGAGGCAGGTGGCCAGCAGCACCTGGAAGACAAGCGGCCAGCCCTGGGTCACCGGGTGAAGCAGGAAATTAGCCAGCAGGCTGAGCGGAAAGAACGGCAGGAAGATGCTGACCATCTGCTTCCACCGGGGAGGCACCACGGTTTCGGGAACGGCAAGGTGGACGTCGCCCTGTTGCGCGAACCAGCCCTCAATCCCCGTGCGGCGCTCAACCCGAGTGATCTCCACGAGGCCTGAGGCGCTGTCGATCCACCAGCGCCGTTCCTCGGACTGCTCCCAGTCGTTGAGGAGGTCGGCATCGGCAAAACGGTACAGCATGTGCCACTCATCCGAATCGGCCGCCGAGCGGACCCAGCCGGATCCGAGGTAGCCGGGCCATTCGCGGGCGAGTTCCTGGCCGGCATGGGCCCAGGCACTGGCCTGGCGCGTACGGCCGGGGAGCACAGTGCGGGCAACGGAGACGGTAACGGGCTGGGGGAGGGACTCAGTCAGGGGCACTGCAGAAATCCTACCGGCAGCCTGCGGCCGCCCCGCCGCAAGGCAGCCTGCGGCCTGCCCGCAGCGCTCCGGGGGACCATTCGTTGGGGCGGCCGCTAGGCTGAAACCGTGCCTGACTCACCTGCGACCGCTGTTTCGGACCTGAAACCAGCGAGCCATTCCCGCGAAATCCTGCGGCTCGCCGTGCCCGCATTCGGAGCGCTCATCGCCGAGCCGCTCTTCCTGCTCGCCGATTCGGCCATCGTGGGTCACCTCGGCGTGTCCCAGTTGGCCGGCGTGGGTCTGGCCTCCGCTGTGCTTCACACGGCGGTGGGCCTGATGGTGTTCCTTGCCTACTCCACCACCCCCGCAGTGGCGCGGGCGGTTGGCGACGGCCAGTTCGCCAAGGCACTCGCCGCCGGACGAGACGGCGTCTGGCTCGCCCTGCTGCTCGGCGCCGTCCTGGCCGTGGCGGGCTTCCTTGCGGCCGAACCCCTGGTGGGGCTCATGGGTGCCGGCGGCGACGTCCGGCAGTTCGCCGTGGACTACCTGCGCTGGTCCATGCCCGGGCTGGTGGCGATGCTCCTGATCTTCGCAGGAACGGGGGTCCTGCGGGGACTTCAGGACACCCGCACCCCGCTGGTGGTGGCCACCGCGGGCTTCACCGTGAACGTTGCGCTGAACCTCGTACTGGTTTACGGCCTGGGCTGGTCGGTGACCGGATCGGCTGTGGGCACCAGCATCGCGCAGTGGGCCATGGCTGCCGTGTACCTGGTGATGGTCCAGCGCAGCGCCCGAAACCACGGCGTTTCCCTGCTGCCCGACTGGCACGGGATCCGGTCCATGACGAGGGTGGGCTCCTGGCTGATGCTCCGGACGCTCAGTCTGCGGATCGCCATCCTGGCCACCGTGCTGGTGGTCACCGCCCAGGGTGCCGTGAACCTCGCGGCACACCAGCTGGCCATGACCATGTTTACGTTCCTGGCTTTCGCGCTGGACGCCCTGGCGATCGCCGCGCAGGCTCTCATCGGCAAGGAGCTGGGCGCCTCCAAGCCGGCGAAGGCTCGGCTGCTGACCCGCACCATGATCCGCTGGGGCACCGGTTTTGGCGTGGTGACCGGCGTGCTGCTCGCGGTGGCGGCCCCCTTTGCCGGCGCCCTGTTCACCTCCGACGAAGGAGTCCGGTCCGTGCTCACGCTCGCACTCTGGGTGCTGGCCGCAGGGCAGCCGATCGCCGGCTACGTGTTCGTCCTCGACGGCGTGCTGATCGGGGCCGGCGACGCGAAATACCTGGCGATTGCCGGCGTCATAAACCTTGCGGTGTACGTCCCGTTGCTCCTGGCGGTCCCGTTCGCGGGCGCAGGCGGTGCCGCGGCGCTCGTATGGGTGTGGGCTGCCTTTTCGCTGGGGTACATGCTGGCCAGGGCTGTGACTCTTGGGCTTCGGGCCCGTACGGACCGCTGGATGGTGCTGGGCTCCTGAGCCCCGTTCCCCACAGGTTCGACGCCGCACAGGTTCGACGCTGCACAGGGGCGCACTAAACTGGAGCGGTGACTTCCCCCGTGAACCCAGCCGAGCCGGCATCCGTGACTGCCCACCAAGCGGAGCTGTGGAAGCCCGTGCTGCTCCGCGCGGCGGCGGCGCTGGCCTTCGGTGCGGTGACCGTTTTTTGGGCGGCGCCCTCCGTGGCCGGAATGGGATTCGCCGGCGGGCTGTACCTTCTGGCTACCGGTGCCGTGCTGCTCTGGGGCATCCCCCTGGCCGGCCTTCGCCGGGACGTGGCTCCCGGCAGGACCATGTCCGCGGCGGCATCCATCCTGATCGGCGCCGGCGTCACTCTGCTGATCCTGCAGGGGAGCCTGCTCTTCGGCGTCATCGCGGCCCTCGGAATCGGCCTCGCGGGCGCCGCTGAACTATACCTGGGCCTGAGGTTCCGGCGCCGCCACACCCTGGCCCGCGACTGGGTCACCTCCGGCTTTGTCGGTCTTGGGACTGCCGCCGCACTGCCGTTCTTTATCCCGCTTGGTCCCCACGCCCTGCTGGGGGTTGCCGGCGGAGGCGCCATCATCTCGGGCGTGCTTTGGATCCTTGCGGGCCTTTCGCTCAGGCACGATGCGAGGACGGCCACCGCGAAGGCCGTAAACTAGAGGTAAGGGTTCTACTCCTTGTAGAACAATCACACATCAAAACGGGTGGGCCGTGTCGCTGCCGCCCGCATGGGAGGACACACCGTGGCAAACCAGATGCCAGGACAACCGCGCAATCCGCGGACCTCGGTTAAGGGACCGCTGATGTTCTCAGCCTTCTGGGGTGTTGTGGCCTTTTTCGGCGTGCTGATCTTCGCCTCGGGCGGCAGTGCCCACTCGCCGCGGTTCGACCTCGCTTTCACGGGCGCCGGCATCGCATTCATTGTCACCCTTGTCATCGCGGCCATGCTGTCCATGAGCTACAAGGACAACGCCGCGCACCTGGGCAAGGGATCCGGCGTGAACCTCAGCTCGGCCAAGCGGCCGTCCCATGGCTACGGCGGCCCCGGCCCGCAGACGCCGCCAAGTACTCCCCGCTCCGCTGACAGTTCAAACCCCGACGGCGAAACCCCCTAGCGCCGCCGTCGCACCTATCCGCCTACTCCCCTGCCGCCCGGCGCGCCCGATAGGCTGCCACATGCGCCCTGTTGGCACAGTTGCCGGTGTCGCAATACCTCTTTGACCGGTTGCGGCTGAGGTCCAGAACCACGGCGTCACAGTCATCGGCCGCGCACAAAAGCATGCGGTCCATTTCCTTGCTGCGGATCACGTCCACCAGTGCCATGGCTGCCTCCGTGCCCATTCTGTACGCCAGCGGCGCCTCGCGTGTGGTGGCGTGAAGGTGCCAGTCCCACTGGTCGTGCTTAAGGAGCTGGGGCAGGGCATGCGCCTCGCGCAGGAGGCGGTTTACCCCCTCCACGGCTGTATCTTCGTCGGCCGTCCAGAGTCTTGCGAGCTCCGTCCGGAGAGCCTGCACGCTCGCCAGTTCGGCAGCGTCCTTCGTCCGCGACCCGGTGAAGCCCTCCGCCGCCAGGAACTGGTCCAGGTCCGTCACGGTGGCGAGCTTTTCCTCCCCGTTTGCCGCGCTGTTAATCAGGTTCACCGCGGTGCGCAGCGCCACCTCCGTGTCAGGGGCAAAAACCATCTTGACTCCTTACAGTGCCCGGCGTAATGTCATGACCAATACCCCACTTTACTCCTGACAGGAGGCAGCTGTGCCTGCAGCCAGCAACCGTGCCAAGATGCCGCTCCAGGCAGGCCCCTCGATCTCTCCGGCCGCCCCGGCAGCCGCCCGCGCGCGGGGCTTCATGGCGTCAGGCCTCGGCACGGCCCTCTTTTCCTCGGCCGTGTTCGGGCTTTCCGGATCATTCGCGAAAGCACTCCTGGAAACCGGCTGGACCCCTGGCGCCGCAGTCACGGCCCGGCTGACCGGCGCAGCCATCATCCTTGCGATCCCTGCCATCCCGGCACTCCGCGGACGCTGGCACCAGCTGCGGGAGAACTGGCTGACCATCGTGCTGTTTGGCCTGATCGGCGTGGCGGCGTGCCAGCTGTTCTACTTCAACGCGGTTTCCCGGCTCTCCGTGGGCGTGGCTCTGCTGCTGGAGTACCTCGCCCCGGTGCTCATCGTGCTGTGGCTCTGGGCAGCGAGCCGGAGGCGCCCGCGGCCCCTCACCATCGCCGGTACCCTGCTGTCGCTCGGCGGACTGGCCCTGGTGCTGGACCTTACCGGTGCCGTGAAGGTTGACGTCGTCGGCGTGCTCTGGGGGATGGCGGCAGCCGTCTGCCTGGCCATCTACTTCTTCATCACGGCAAAGGAAAACGACACGCTTCCGCCGATCGTGCTGGCCTCGGGCGGGCTTCTTGTCGGGGCCGCAGTCATGTGGCTGGCGGCAGCCACAGGCCTGCTGCCCATGGCCTTCAGCACTGCCGACACGAAACTGGGACCCTGGACCACGCCGTGGTGGGTTTCGCTGGGTGGCCTCGTGGTGCTCGCAACCGTCGTGGCCTATGTATCGGGAATCATGGCGGCCCGCGCCCTGGGCTCCAAGGTGGCCTCCTTCGTCTCCCTCACAGAGGTGCTGTTTGCCGTGATCTGGGCGTGGATGCTGCTGGGGGAACTGCCGGGAGCGATCCAGCTGGTCGGCGGGGTACTCATCGTCGGCGGCGTGGTGCTGGTCCGGCTCGACGAGCTCAGGGGATCCGGCCGCCAGACGGAACCAGGGGCCGCCGTGACCGCGCCGCTCGACCACGCGAACGACGTCGAGCCCGTCCGCTAGGACGTTTTCCGCCAAGAGTCCGGCACGGCGCCCTCGGCGCATGCTTATACGGCGGGAGGGCCGGACGCCATGGCGTCCGGCCCTCCGGCCCTCCCGTGAATCCTGCCTTAGCGGGAAGCTTCTTCCTGCTGGGTGGCGTTGCGGGAGGCCTGCTTGCCGGCCTCTTCCAGCGCCTGCGCAACCTTGGCAAGGGCGGCGGCGTGCTGTCCGGACCATTCGCTGCGGAACTTGTCTGCGTCCGGGCCCTTCCAGTCGGTGCCCTGGAGCACCTTGGTCAGCAGGGACTTCTGCTTTTCGATCTCAGCCGAACCCGCCTGAAGCTTGGTGCCCAGGTTCTTCAGCTGGGCAATGTCTGCACCCCAAATAGCCATTCGATATCTCCTTCAATCAACGGACCCGATCCAGTCGGCATCCCCAGCGGCCTCCGGCTCGTCCGGAAGATCCATTGCCTAAAAGCTATCCTCCAACCCAAAACGGTGTCGATGGGCACCGCTCCCCATGCAGCCCTCCCATGGGTGCCGCGCCCCTCCCGAATGGTGCCCGGAGGGTCGATCCCAGGCGGTCCAGAGCCTAGCATGGGGGTATGTGCCGGAACATCCATACACTTCACAACTACGAACCGCACGCCACGTCGGAGGAGGTGCACGCCGCGGCCCTGCAGTACGTGCGCAAGATCAGCGGCAGCACCAAGCCCTCCAAGGCCAACGAGGAAGCCTTCGAACGTGCCGTGCATGAGGTGGCGCACGCAACGCAGCACCTGCTCGACGCCCTCGTGACGCACGCGCCGGCGAAGGACCGGGCCGAGGAAGCTGCGAAGGCCAAGGCCAGGGCGGCGGTCCGCTTCGGCGCCGCCTGACCCCGCCGCTACTTCCCAGGCCGGGCGAACCTGCGAAGCCGGAGCGAGTTGGCCACCACCAGCACTGAGCTTGCGGCCATGGCACCGCCGGCGATCATCGGGTTGAGCAGCCCCAGCGCAGCCACCGGGATGCCTACGGCGTTGTAGAAGAACGCCCAGAAAAGATTGGTCTTGATGGTGGCCAGCGTGCGGCGCGAAAGCTCGATGGCGGTCGCCACCTGGCCGAGGTCGTCGCCCATGACCGTGAGGTCCGCTGCCTCGATGGCCACGTCGGTGCCGGAGCCCATTGCGATGCCCAGGTCCGCCTGAGCCAGCGCAGCGGCGTCGTTCACGCCGTCACCCGCCATGGCCACCGTTGCGCCGCCGGCCTGCAGTCGGCGGACTGCGTCCACCTTGCCCTCGGGCAGGACGCCGGCGAATACGTCGTCCGCGGGAATCCCGACGGCGGCAGCCACCTGCGCGGCGACGGCGCCATTGTCACCGGTCAGCAGGATGGGCCGCAGCCCAAGCCCCTTGAGCCGGCTGATTGCTGCCTCGGAGCCGGGCTTGATGGTGTCGCGCAGACAGATGATGCCCGCGGCCCCGCCGTCCACCGCGACCCAGATGGCTGTGGCCCCGGAGTGTTCGGCGGAGCGGAGTGCGCGGTGGTTTTCGGGGGTCAGGCCGACGCCGTTTTCCTCGAGCCAGCCGGTCCGGCCGGCGACCACCGGCCGCCCTGCCACGGTGCCCACCACTCCGCCGCCCGGTGCTGAACGGAAGCCGACGACGGCGGGGAGCCCGGCGCCGTCGTCCGTCCGGAGGCTCATGGCAGGGACGTCGGCCCGTGCGGCAGCGGCGATGGCGTGCGCTATCGGATGCTCCGAGGCAGCTTCCACCGCGCCGGCGAACCGCAGTACATCGGCGTCGCTGAACGGGGGAAAGGAAAGGGTGGCGTCAACGGCAAGCTGCCCGCTGGTGACGGTGCCGGTCTTGTCCAGCAGAATGGTGTCCACCGTGCGGGTGTCCTCCAGCACCTGAGGGCCCCTGATGAGAATGCCCAGCTGCGCGCCGCGCCCGGTTCCGGTCAGAAGGCCCACCGGAGTGGCCAGACCCAGGGCGCAGGGGCAGGCGATCACGAGGACCGCCACGGCTGCCGTGAACGCCGTACGCAGCTCTTGACCGCTGACGTCCGGGCCGGCAACCAGCAGCCAGCCGGCGAACGTGAGGACGGCTATGGCCAGGACGACGGGCACGAACACCGCGCTGATGCGGTCCGCGAGCCTGGCGATCGGGGCCTTGCCGGTCTGGGCCTGGGCCACGAGCCTGCCCATCTGGGCCAGCGTGGTTTCAGCGCCGACGCGCGTGGCACGGACCAGCAGCCGGCCGGAGGCGTTGATGGTGGCACCCGTGACGGGGCTGCCGGGGCCCACTTCAACGGGTACGGATTCTCCGGTGACCAGCGACGCGTCGATGGCGGAGGAACCGCTGACAACGACGCCGTCGGTGGCGATTTTCTCACCGGGCCGCACCACAATGACGTCGTCCACGGAGAGCTGAGCGGCCGGAATTTTCACTTCTGCGCCGTTGACGAGCACCGTGGCATCCTTGGCGCCGAGGTTGAGCAGCGCCTTGAGGGCGTCCCCGGCTTTGGCTTTGGCGTTCGCCTCAAGGAACCGGCCCAGCAGCAGGAATGTGGTGACGACGGCAGCGACCTCGAAGTACAGGCCGCCGGAGCCTGTGCCTTCCATCCGTTCCATGGCTGGATTCCCGGTGAGGCCCGGGTCCGCGAGGAGCTGCGCGAGCGAGAAGGCGTAGGCGGCGATGACGCCGAGGGATACCAGCGTGTCCATGGTGGATGCCAGATGCCGGGCATTGATGGCCGCCGCCCGGTGGAACGGCCACGCCGCCCAGCTGACCACCGGCAACGCCAGGGCAGCCACCACCCAGGCCCAGTTCGGGAACTGGAAGGTCGGGAGCATCGAGATCAGGAAGACGGGGACCGTGAGGATGGCCGCGGCGACCAGGCGCGGCTTCAGTGCCGAGGCCGTGCCGCCGTGTGCCATGTGGTCTTCGTGGTCGCCTTGGTGCTCCGCCGCGGCGGCCGAAGGTTGTAAGGCTGGCTTAATCCGGGCCTTGTAGCCTGCTGAGGCTACCTGGTCGGTGATCTGTTGGTCTGTGATTCCGGCCGGGACTGTGACGTGGGCGGATTCCAGGGGGAGGTTGACCGATGCCTGGACGCCGTCGAGCTTGCCGAGTTTCTTTTCCACCCGGTTGACGCAGGATGCGCACGTCATGCCCTCGATCGCGAGTTCGATCACTCTGTCCTCGGGGCTGCCCGGCAGTTGCTCGGTGCTCATTTCGGTTCCTGGTTGGTTTCGCCGGGTGGGATTCAGGCCTCGTTCGCCACCACGAGGTAGCCGGCTTCAGCCACGGCTTCCCCGATTTCGGACGGGGAGAGCTCTTGGGTGGAGGTAATGGTGACCGTGGAGAGGCCGCCCGCATTGAGGGCGATGTCGATCTCCTCGACGCCGGCGAGCGACTCCAGCTCTTCGCTGACGGCCGAGACGCAGTGCCCGCAGGTCATGCCGGAAACGTGGACGGTGGTGGAGATGGTGCTCATTTGCTGGCTCCTCATTAACTGGCTGACAGGGTCGGTCAGCTGGCTTCGGTTGGTGGTCTTGCCGCTACCGCAGCAGGCGTCCAATGGCGTCCGCGGCTTCTTTCACTTTGATGTCTATGGCCTCGGCACGCAGGTCAGGGTCAGGCTCGGCGGCCGCGCCGATAACGCAGTGGCCGATATGTTCCTCGACGAGGCCCAGGCTGACGGCGTGCAAGGCCTTGGTGACGGCCGAGACCTGGGTCAGGATGTCGATGCAGTACTTGTCTTCCTCCACCATGCGGGCGATTCCCCGCACTTGGCCCTCGATCCGGCGAAGCCGGCGGAGATAGGCGTCCTTGTCCGAAGTGTAGCCATGCTGCGGCGGTGAGTCTTCGTGCACCGCCGGTGGCGGTCCTTCAGGAGTGCTCATAAGTCCAAGCTATACCCCTGGGGGGTATGAGTCAATGACCCGCTTTTGGTTTTGGGCCCCGCATTGGTGCCCTCGGCCGCCAGTGGGCACAAAAAAGCTCCGGAGTGCGTTATTGGGGGATACGCACTCCGGAGCAGCTTTTTGGGCAGACGCTAAATCAACCTGCGAACACCAGCTTACTTGCCGGTAATGAAGTTCGCCACCACCTCGAATAACTACTTTCGCTTTACTTTTCAGGGGGTGAATTTTGCCACGACAGCACCGGGAATTACGCGGCTACTGAGCGCCGCAACTCTAGTCGGAACCGTCTTCATGGGCGGGTCTCCGGAAGGGCACCACCAGGACGGGCCGGTTTTGGTGGTGGCTGAGCCAGTCACCCACGGACCCATTAAGCGCCTCCGTGATCCGGTGTGCCCAGCCGCGCTCGGCCGTGCCCACAATAATCATCGGTGCGTTGACCTCGGCCGCAAGTCTTCCAAGCGCCCGGGCGGGATCGCCGGCAAGTGTGCGCAGCGTCCACTCCGTGGGCGGCCCGGGCCGGACTGCGGAGCCGATGACGGATTTGAGGCCCTCCGTCACGGATCGGATGTCCTCATCGTCCTTGTCCGGATGCAGCGAAAGGCGGTGGGCAGAGCGCGCCGGATCCCATTCCACGAGGTAGCTTGCCTCGTCCACGTAGGCGCACAGGAGCGGCGCAGCGAGTTGTTGGGCCAGCGTGGCTGCCGTCTTGAGGACTTCGGGATGCTGGCCCGGCATTACGCCGACGAGCAGGGGAGGCGGGCCGCTGAAGCGCTCTGGGGACATACTCCATTGTGTTCCCCGGCACAGGGAATAACTAGGCTTGAACTGGGCGGTTGCCTGCCGGCGGCCGCGTGGCGGATCCCGTAAACCGGGGCGGCGAGGCCACCGTTTTGTCCCTTGTGTCTGGGGTGCAGCACGCATAGCGTTGAGTCGTAGAGAGGCGGCGGGACATGCAGATTTACATGTGGTGGCTTGATCTGGACCTGAAAAGCAAGGAGTGGCTCCGGGAAAACCTCAGGGCCGAGGAACTTCCGCTCTTTGTTGTGCAGGGAATCGCAGAAGCCGGGGGCCCTCATCCGGACACCCCGCAAAGCATCCTGACTGAAGCAGAGTGGGATTTCATCGAGACTCAATCTGAATTCGTGGACTGAGGGCAACCTCAGAGCCCATCAGGCTGCCCTGACAACCGGCATCTCATCCCAGTGCGTCGTGTAGCGGGGTGATCGCATGTCGCGCTTCATGCTCCAATCGACGCCGCTGCGCAGCCCGGCAAACCCGAGTCCGATTGCGCCCCTGCCGTACCTGCGGCTGATTTCCTCCACGAGTGGGCCGATGTTGCCCTCCTCGTGAAGGTTCTCGAACAGTTCCAGGGGCTTCTGGATTCCGGTTGGCCGAAGGTCGGTGACCATGATCCCGGCGCGGACATACTTGCTGCCATCCTGGATGGCGGGCAGGAGCCCGTGCGCTGCCCGTGTCAGGAGCACAGGGTCGGCGGTGGGCATCGGCAGCCGAATGCACACGGACGGAAAGGACTTATCCTGCGGGTTGTACTCTGATGTGCCCGCGAATGCGGTGAGGATCTTGGCCTGCAGCCCATGCCGGGCCAGCCGTGCGCTTGCCTGTTGTGCGTAGACGCTCAGGACCTGGCGCAGCTCAGCGGACGTTGTAATGGGCGTGGAAAAGGAGCGGGAAAAGATCAGCTGATCCCGCCCGATCCGTTCTTCCTCAAGTGGGATGCAGGGTGTTCCCTGCAGTTCGAGCACGGTCCGCATCGTGACCACGGAGAACCGGTCCCTGATCATCACGGGGTCTGCGCGGCTGAGGTCAAGGATTGAGTGGATGCCGATGGCGTTCAGGCGCCTGGTGAGCCGGGCTTCAGCTTGCCCACCAACGCATCCGGCAGCTGACGGACGAGAACCGCCGTCTGCAGGATCGGCTGGCACGGGCGCATGGAGCGCTGCGCGAGGCCCGGCGTTGACGTCACAGTAGTCCCCGCGTCTCCGTGCACTTGATCGTGCACCGTCCTGGCCGTGAATCGCAGCGGTTTTTGGCGTCGTTCTATCTGCGGGTGTCCGGGTCGTCGCACCGCCGGCAAGGATTATCGTCGCGGCTCTGGCGCAGGGCATGCGACTTCCTGAGCTTGAGGGTTACCCGATTGTCACCGAGCGAACTCGCAAGCGAACTTTCTCAGCGCAGCGGATCAGTACTGGGAGCGGTATCGCCAGAGGTGGGGCAAGTGAAGGTCCGGCCCGAAGGCGTTCACGATTTCCTTGAGCGTCTCGGGGCCGCGGCTATTGCTGAAGACCACGTCGTGACCGGCCTTTACTGAGTGACCGGCTATGGCGCGGGAGAGCGTTCCCGAATCGATCATTCCGGACTTCATGGGCTCGTTCCTTCGCTGGTTGGGGTTGCCCGACGCACCGCCATGCGTGCGTGCCGGGGCCATGCGTCGGCGTATCGGGGTGTTGTCGGCCGTGCGGCCGGCCGGGGGCCTGGCCGGGAGCCCACCTTGTGAGTGGTTGCATCACGCGCCGCCTGTGCGGTATCGGGTCGAGGAGTGGGGCGAGCGGGGACTCGATCTCAGAGATCGAGTCTCCGCACCGGTCGCCGGATTGGTCGATCTGGTCCCGCGGGCCCGGTTACTCCGTTGTTGTCCCGGCCGATCCGGATCGGGAGCGGCGCTTTGACGTGGGTTCAGCCAAGAAACTTAATGCTGAGGGAGAAGTTCTTCTGCCGCTGGGCCTGACCGAGAAGCAGCAGACCCGCTCCTTCCAGCCAGTGCGCGGTCTTCAGGTTACCGGTGACCAACGGGCGCAGTCCGAGGCTCTCGACGAACGAGGACACGGACGCCTTGGCGTTGGCGTCGTCACCGGCGATGAACACATCGAGGGGGCGGCCCTCGACCTCACCGGACGCGAGGACGCCGCCGAAGAGCGTGTTGAACGCCTTGACGACATGCGCCCCCGCAGGGGCGGCCTTTGCGATCTCCTGTGCGGCGGAGCTGTCCTCGGGAGTGACGAGCGCGGCGAACGTGGTGAGATCGAAGGGGTTCGTGATGTCGACGATGACCTTGCCGGTCAGGGCGTCCCCGTACTGGCCGACGATGGACGAGGCGCTGGTGTACGGCACAGCCAGGATGACGATGTCACCGGTGAGCGCGCCGCTTGCGATCGTCCCTGCTGTGGCATGGCTACCGAGTCCGCCGGCCAGGGCGGCAGCCTTGGTACCGTCACGGCCGATGACCTGGACGCTGTGGCCGGCGGCGACCGCCCGGGTGCCGAGGATTCGGGCCATGGTTCCAAGACCGATGATACTGATGCTGCTCATGATGTGTGCCTGCTTTTCATAGTCGAAGCTGAGGAGGGTGTCGGGGGGTGGGAGTCGGTCAGACGTGCGCTGCGGTGGTGCGTTCGGCCGCCTTGGCAAGGCGCGCGACGACGGACTTGAGTTCGGTGGAGATCTCGCTGTCGTCGATCGGGTGGGTGTCGGCGAACCGTGTCAGCGAGTTGGGAATGGAGAGGGTGATGTCCTCAATCACATTGGCCTGCGCGGCTGTTGCTGCCTTCCGGGCATCTTGGTGTGCCCAGACGCCGCCGTACTGGCCGCCCGAGGCGCCGATGACGGCGACGGGCTTTCCGGAGAGGGCGCCGGCTCCGTAGGGGCGGGAGAGCCAGTCGATGGCGTTCTTCAGAACGGCTGACATGGTGCCGTTGTACTCGGGGACGAACAGCAGGAGGGCATCGGCACGCGCGGCGGACTCCCGCAGGGCTGCGGCGTGCTGCGGGATGCTCCCCTCGCTGTCGAGGTCCTCGTTATAGAAGGGCACCTGCTCGAGGTTTTCCTGTATGGACAGCTCGACTAGCTCCGGGGCGAGCTTGGCGGCGGCCTGGGCGAGCTGGCCGTTGTGTGATCCGGCGCGTACGGAACCGACGAGGGCAAGGATGTGGATTGACATGGCGTCTCCTGGTGCTGCTTGTTGAGGCACGCGTCCGGGCGGACGGTGCTGGTTCAGAGTGAGGGGGGCTCTGGTTGGAGTGGGGCGGGCCGGGCGGCGGAGCGATCTGCCGACGGCATGGCAACCTGCGCCTGCGCCAGGCACGGGTTCCGCTGGGCGCGTGGTTTATGCAGTCAGGGACAAGGTGGCCACGGTTACCACGGAGACCAGGCCCAGGACGGCCGGGGCCATCGCCGGGCCCCGGGTCTTGGGGTTGGCGTAGTCGCCGGCGCGGCGGTGGTAGGCGATCGCTCCGGCGAACACGACGGCCAGGCCGGCAGCGGCCGCGATGCCAAGCGGGTGCCAGAAGATTCCGACCGCCAGTCCGATCGCCGCGGCGGCCTCGGCCAGGCCGATGAACCGGGTGAGGGAGGCGCTGGCGCCCATGTGTTCCTGCAGTTGGCGCGGGATATCGCCCTTGAGCCTGATCTTCGGGATGCCCGCGCCCAGTGCGGCGAGGGCCAGCAGAGCGCTGAGAACGATGGCTGTGATGGTCACGGCAAAACCTCCAGGTAGTTTATGTGTTAACCAAACCCTAGGCGTCGAATGGTTAACATGTCAACCATG
The DNA here is from genome assembly GCF_056395905.1 of Arthrobacter sp. 05T444. Lineage (NCBI taxonomy): Bacteria > Bacillati > Actinomycetota > Actinomycetes > Micrococcales > Micrococcaceae > Arthrobacter > Arthrobacter sp. 05T444. Next base: position 138,381 of record NZ_JBFTKK010000004.1, on the reverse strand, counting down.
GGGTAACGTGACAGATATGAGTGATCAACGTTGGCTGGACCACCGGGAGCAGCGTGCCTGGCGCAGCCTGATGACGATGCAGGCCGATCTGTCCCAGTACATCGAGCGGCAGCTGCGCCAGCGCAGCGGTCTGTCGAGCGCCGATTACGAGGTGCTGGCCCACCTGTCGGAGGCGCCGGACGGGCGGCTGCGGGCGTTTGCGCTAGGCGACGTTCTGCGCTGGGAGAAGAGCCGGCTCTCGCAGCATCTGACCCGGATGGAAAAGCGCGGTCTCGTGGGCCGTGAACGCTGCGCGGCGGACCAGCGCGGCGCCGTCGTGGTCATCACACCGCAAGGTCGCGAGGTCATCGAGGCTGCCGCCGCGCCGCACGTGATGGACGTGCGCAAGGTTCTGATCGACCACCTCACCCCGGAGCAGCTCGACTTGATCTGCGGGCTCGGCGACCAGGTGCGGGCGCGACTGGCAGAACTCGAACAGGAATCATGAGCACTGGCTGCCTCCACGCGTAAGCATCCGTTCATGGGTTGGGCGGCCGGCCTAGTCCTGGCCCGTCCACAGCTCGTCACCATCGCTGTGGTGATACATGCGCCGAATGGCTCCGCTCGTAACGATCCAGGCGATGCTTCCATCCGGTGTGACTTCATCGACCCATCCTGCTGTGTGGGGCGGGGTCTGGGTGCGGGTCCACACCTTCTCGCCGGTGACCAGTGTGGTCCAGTCGGTGGCTAGGACCAGCTTCCGTCGTGAGGTTCCGGACTCCGGCCTCGCCAGCAGCAGGGAATGGTCGCCTGCGCTTGCAAGTGTGTGTTTGTGGTGCAAAAGAGGCTCCTTCTGATCCGGCGCGAGTGTGCTGGCGGAAACGCCAGCGGCATGAGCCCGGAATCCCCGCCTCTGGGATTGTTTGTCCAGAGACGGGGACCTGATGGAATCTGTTCCGATCTTTTCCATCCAGTGTCTGTTTGTTGCCGATCGGGGACGCCGGGTTGTTGGGTGGTCAGGGTACGAGGACGGGTTTTTCGCCTTTGGTGGCTGCTGATTTGAATCGGCGCGCTGTAACGATGATGACTGCGGTGACGCCGAGAACTGCGGGAATAGTCAGGAGCACGAAATTCATCTGTAGGGGAAGGCCCGACGCGACCAGAGCGCCTCCGAGAATGGGACCTGCTATGGCGCCGATTCTCCCTGTGCCGGTGGCCCAGCCGACGCCGGTGCTGCGGATGTGGACCGGGTAGAACTCCACTGCGAAGGCATGGATGATGGCCAGGATCCCGATCACTGCGGCTCCAGCAGTGAACAGAAGGACATTCAACATGAACGCGTTGGGTTTTATGGACAGAAGGACTAAGGACACGATGGCCAGGGCGAAGTAGCCAACGAGGGTCTTGCGGTAGGAGGTCCGTCCGGCGATCCAGCCGCCTGCGATTGAGCCGAACAGGCCGCCGGCGTTGAGGATAACGAGCGTCCACATGGCAGGGCCGAGCTCGAAGCCGGCGTTTTGCATCAGCTTGGGTAGCCAGGTGTTCAAGGCGTAGCTGAGGACCATCGTCATGATGAAGAAGACCCACATGAGTGAGGTCGCCAGGGCGTTCCCGTGAGTGAAGAGCTGCGCGATGCGGGACTTGCCGGAGGCCGGGGTCGGGAGTGCGATTACTGTATTCAGACTCCAGCTGGGTTCGATCTGCTTCATCACCGCGTCCAGGCGTTCACGCTGGCCGACGTGGGCCAGGTATTCCGGGGATTCAGGAAGGTGCTTGAGCACTACGGGCACCAGCAGGATGGACAAGCCGGCCACGTAAAACACTCCGCGCCAGCCCAGTACCGGCTCGATGTAGATGGCCAGCAGCGCTGCGCCGACTCCTCCAACTGCGTAGAACGCCGAGACGGTGGCTACGAAGAACGCCTTGGACTTGGTGGGAGAGAGTTCTCCCGTGAGCGCCATGAAGTTTGGAACCAACGCGCCCAGGGCCACGCCTACGACGAAGCGCAACGCACCCAGTACCAGCGGGGTGTCGGCGAACGCGCACGCGAACGCAGCGATACTGGCGAGGATCAGCCCGGCGACGATGAGTTTGCGGCGGCCGTACTTGTCAGCCAGTGGTGCGACCACAAGCCCGCCGGCGAACATGCCGGCAAGGGCCGTGGAACCCACGACGCCGAGGGTGATGGGGTCAGTGCCCCAGTCCTTCATTAGGTGGGGGATGACGGAGCCAAAGGATACAAGGTCGTATCCATCGGCGATCATAAGCAGTGCGCAAATGGCGGCTGCCTTGAGGTGGAAACGGGAGATTTTGGCGTTGCCGACGACGGTGGCGACACTGGTTTGGGACATGGGGATTCCTTGGGAGGGGAGGTCCACCGTGCGGGCGCGCGGTGGGGGCCGGCCCAGCCTCAATAGGCCGGCAAATTGCGTGATTAGTTTTGGAGCTGTGCTGCTTTGAGTGTGTTGCGGAGAAGTTCGGCGATCGTCATCGGACCGACACCGCCGGGGACCGGGGTGATCTTTGACGCGATCTTGCTGACGGCGTCGAAGTCGACGTCACCGATGAGCCCTTCACCGGAACGGTGGATGCCGACGTCGATCACGACAGCCCCTGCGGAAATGTGTTCAGCGCCGATCAGGTGGGGAACACCGGCAGCGGCAATGACCACCTCGGCCTGGCGCGTGACGGCCGCCAGGTCCTTCGTCTTCGAGTGCGCGATGGTCACTGTGGCGTTCCTTTGCACCAGGAGCTGGGCCAGCGGTTTTCCGACTAGGTCCGAGCGCCCGACGACAACGGCGTTGGCGCCCTGCAACTCAACACCCTCGTCTTCGAGCAGGGAGATGACTCCCTGCGGCGTGCACGGCAGCAGCCCTTCCACGCTGCGTGCCAAGCGCCCGGCGCTGGTTGTCGTCAGCCCGTCCACGTCCTTTTCCCAAGGGATCCGGTCGATCAGGGCTTTGGCATCCAGATGCGAAGGGAGGGGAAGCTGGAGCAGGATGCCCGAGACCGCGGGGTCGGCTGCGAGTTCGTCCAGTGCCGCAGCCACCTGTTCCTGGGTGGCATCCATTGGCAGCCGGCGGTGGAGGTCCTCGATGCCGGCCTCCTTGGAGAGCTTGCGTTTGCTGCCTACATAGACCTCTGAGGCCGGGTCATCCCCGACCAGAACGGTCGCCAGACCGATGGGCCCGCCCGTGGAACGTTTGAAGCTTTCCACGTCGGCGCGCAGCTCTTCTCGGATCTTCTTGGCGAGTGCTTTGCCGTCGATGATGTGTGCTGTCATGGTCAGAACACAATCGTTGTGTTGCCGTCGCGCATGACCTTGTCCTGGCAGTGCCACGTGACCGCACGGGAGAGTACGCTTCGTTCGACGTCGGCTCCGAAGCGCATCAGCTCCGGGGTCGATTCACGGTGGGAGACGCGGATGACGTCCTGTTCGATGATCGGTCCCTCATCCAGGTCCTTGGTCACGTAGTGGGCCGTCGCTCCGATGAGCTTGACCCCGCGGTCCTTGGCTTTCTGGTACGGTCCGGCGCCGATAAACGCGGGCAGGAACGAGTGGTGGATGTTGATCACCGGGACCTGGACTTCGTCGAGGAATTCCGCGGAGATGATCTGCATGTAGCGGGCAAGGACTACGAGGTCCACGTTGCCGTTCAGGAGTTCCAGGTGCCTGCGCTCTGCGTCCTTCTTATCCCCGCTAACGGGTACGTAGAAATAGGGGATGTCGAACGGGCGCACCTGGTCGGCCAGATCCGGGTGGTTGGAGATGACCATGACGATGTCCATGGGGATTTCCCCGCGGCGGTGCCGCCACAACAAGTCCAGCAGGCAGTGGTCGGTTTTGGATGCGAAGATCGCGACCCGCTTGCGCTTGGATGTGTCAGTGAGTTTCCACTCCATCTGCAGCGGTTCGGCGAGTTTTGTCTGGATGTCCGCTTCCAAAGTCTCCCGCTTAGCGGCGAACCCGGGAAGGTGGAAGACCGTGCGCTGGTACAGCGTGCCGTTTTCGGGCCCGGTGGTGAACTGGTCGAGGGATACGATGTTCGCCCCGTGGGCACCGAGAAGCTGGGTCAGCTTGGCGACGATTCCGGGCTGATCGGGGCAGCTGACGTTAAGGCAGCCATTATCGGCGGTGCCGCCAGTTGCGGCGGGCTTGGCCGGGAGGGTGGTGCTAGACGGTTGCAAGGAGATCACCTCGTGACTTGTCGGTCTTGTAGGGGGCCGGGCGGACAATGGCCCGGATCGCTTTTTGGGGGTGGCCCGGGGCTCCCCAGATGACGGTTACCTCGGTGCCGGGCTCGGAGTGCTCCACATCGACGGTTGCCAGCGAGAGCATCTTGCGGAAGTAGTAGGAGTATCCGCGTGATGTCGCGACCCCGACGAGCTGACCGTCGATCTCGACCCGGTCTGCCCACATGAAACCTCGCTGGTCACGGGGCATTTCCATGAAGTCGTAGTGGTCCCCTTCCTGGAAGAGGGATGCCTGGACATCGGCGACGTCCTCGCCGTTCCACTCAAGGGTCCGGATGACCCTGTTCGGACATGCCTTTTCGGCGGTCAATGCAACGCGGCCAAGGAACTCATGTTCGGTGTTGACGACCTTGCCCCATCCCAGTTCCACCGGGCTGCGGTAGTACTCGCTGATGTCCTGACCGTCGTAGCTGCCCGCGATGTAGGCAGGCTGGGCGAAAGCCGGCATCGCGGCACGGAAGTACTCCAGGTACTCGGCCATGTCTTCGTCGAAGATGGCCGGGATGTAATCCGTGGCGATGGTGGGGAAGCAGGCCTCAAGGTGGTTGATCAGGGCGACCCGGCCGCCCAGTTTACGGATGCCGTGGTCTTTGCCGGCTTCGAGGACAGCGTTGTAGATCTCCTGGGCAATTTCCTTGGGTCCCTGAAGTTCGAAGCCGACCTCACCTGCCATGCCCTGGCGCAGTGCGTAGATACTGTGCCCGGCCACGGTGATGGGCACGACGTGCATGTACTTTGCTTCCAGGAGGTCCCGGGAGTCGGTGAGCTCGTGCAGAACTTTGACGGCGTTGGGGCCGGAGACCTGGAAAATGAACCAGTCCTCTTTGGTTCCCCGCGCGTCGTAGCCGCCGCGTTCCAAGTTGAATGCGGCCCAGAAACCGCCGCGGCCATGGACGACGAATTCTTCCTCGCCAAAGCGGGTGAGGACGCCTTCATGAATGACTTTGCCGTCCTTGTTCGTGTGGATCGCGTGCTTGGACTGGCCGATGTCGAACTTCTTGTAGCTGTTCACGGTGATGTCGGAAAACAGCCGGAGCGCGTCGGGACCGGTGAACCGGTGCTGCCACAGGAAGGACCAGTCGCCGATGTAGCAGGTCTCCTTCCACGACATGCTCTCGTCAAGCCAGTTCGTGTACTCCGGCTGCCCGAAGCGGCTCCAGGCGTAAGTCTCCGGTGCCGTGCGCATTGAGTCGACGGTGTACTTCATCGTTGCCACCTCTAATAGCTAGGTCGGCCAAAGGATTGTTGTTTGCTCGGAGTGCCGGCTGAACGGATATCAACTTTGACCTGGTCGTTCTGTGGTGTAGATCACCACTGATTCAAGGCTAGATTTCCCACCGATATTTAGCAAATAGAATGTAGGTATGCTGATATAGATATTCTCTATACAGAGAAGGGGGAATCCTCTAGCCTTGCTGTATGGACGAACCGGGCAAGTATGATCTGAATCTTCTGCGGGTTTTCGTGCTTGTATACGAGACACGCAGCGTCACCGAGGCCGCGGAAATCCTGGCCATCAGCCAGCCATCCGTGAGCTATGCGTTGTCGAAGTTGCGCAAACTCTTCGGAGATCCGCTTTTTCACCGCGGACCGAAGGGCCTGGAAGCGACACCGACGGCAAGTGGTCTCTATCCGGAATTGAGTCAGTCACTCCGGATGATCGACTCAGCGGTTCAAGGCGTCTCCGAATTCGATCCTGCCAGCACGTCCCACCGGTTCCGGCTCATGATGACCGACCTCGGTCTCATGGCACTGTTTCCTTACATCGTTTCGGCCGTGCTGGAGGCCGCGCCGAATGTTCGTCTCGACGTCATACCGCTGGACATCTCCCAGCTCCACGATCGACTACGGCGCAACGAAATCGACGCGGCAATCGGGATCCCTGCCATACCCGAGAGTGACGTGCTGGGTGAGCACCTTATGGACATGCCCTACGTGGGCGTCTGTGCCAGGACGCACCCGCGCATCTCCGACAGCCCATCGATGGAGGAAATCGCCGCCGAAAAACATGTTGTCGTGTCGAAGGCGTTGGGGCACGAGCATGTCGTCCACAGGCTGGCCGAACTGGGCGTCCGTGACTCCGTAACCATCACCCTCCCAAGTTTTGCCGTGGTCGCGCAGACCCTTGCCGTGACAGACCACATCAGCGTCGTACCCAAAGCCCTCGCCGACATCATCGAGTCCCACGGATCGGTCCGCCAGTTTGCGCTCCCTTTCAACATCGCACCCGGCCGCGTCACCCTGTATACCTACCGACGCGACATCCCATCTCCTCCCGTGGACTGGCTCCGTGAAATAATCGCCACGTCCCTGACGCAGTACCCCTACCCGAAGTACGTCAGAGGGGCTGCCTTACGTGGCGTGCAGCAAGCAATAGCAGTCGACTAGCCGGCCCGGAAGCCCGCGTGTCCGAGCAGTTGGACCTCTAAGTGGCGGATTGTGGACATGCACCAGCCGTCAGTACACCCAGCAGGGCGCCCATCTCGAGAAACTCCCTGGCCGGTTGTGAGGCCCGGCCATGATCCGCAGCCGAACCATGGCCGACCCTGGCCATACGCTCCAGCCATGAAAACTATGAAGAAGGCATGCCCGCTCTGCCACGGGGCGGCACGTCAGCCCTGTCCAGGCGCGTGGGTCTGGACCACGCATGAACGTGCTTCGACCTTCTCCATCTTGGCGTCAAGGACATCTGTCTAGGCAGTAAAACCGCAGTTCAGACGCCCAAAACCCACCCCAGGCTAATGGGAATATATGTTCGATACTTTAGTGTAGCCCCGGGGTCGGACAGTTTGCATACTTCGACCAATTGGCTCCGGGCAGGCTCGAAGCAGTTCGTCCAGTCGCGGGGTGCGCGGGGACAGCCCGCAGTGCCCGGTATGCGATGGCTAGCCGGGCGTTCCGTCGCGCTGGTTTCTTCGGGCGAGCTGCTGGAGTTGCCGTGCGTGCACGCCGCCCACCCAGTCCCAGCCCGGCATAGCCGACGGCCCGACCCGCGGATCGCTGGCAACATGGGTCACGCAGGGCGTGCACGTACGCCCGATCCTGGTCGATCCGTGCGCGTACCTGATCAGCTCCGCCGATGGACCCGTGGCCGGGGACGGGGACATCGACGTCGCCCACCACGCCCTCGAGCAGCCGCAGCGCGGCGAGGTAATCCTCGATCGGGTCAGCGGTGTCGTTCAAGTCGAGCATCGGAATCAAGACATCAGAAAGCATGTGACCGGCGACGAGAACCCCGCGTTCCTCAATCAACAGCGCCGCATGACCCGGGGCATGCGCTTGATGCTCGACAATCCGGACATGAGGGCCATCCCCCGGTCAGTACTCGCCCTTGATCACGAAGTAGGAGCCGCGAATAACGCCAGCCAGCTTCGATTTTTGGCGGGCGAACTTGAAGCGCGGCGCCAACTCCTCCGGAATTTCCATGCCCTCGGCAAGCTTGAACCCGACCGCCCGCTTCCCGCCGTCCTCGATGCTGTACATGACGTTGATCGACAGCCCCGACTCGTAGAAAACGTAGGCCATCCGCAAGCCGTCGACTTCGAAGGCGGTCGCTTCCAGCGGCCGGGATCCAATGACGATGTCGCGCTCGTCCCGGAGGATCCGGCTCACCCGGTCGACCACCTCCGGAACCTCGCTTGCAGGGCTCACGGTGAAGGCATGGTCGTACTTGTTCCGGTAATAGCGGGCCTCGTTGGCGCGCAACCCGGCGAGGGCCTCGGCGACCGGAGACGATTCCAAGCCGACAGTAGAAACGTTCTCGAAGTCAACGGTGTACGGCATGCATCCTCCTGGTCAGACGTGTCGGGACCAATGCTAACGCGACGGCGTGCCGCCCGGACGGCAGAACGCGTACGTGCGTACCGTGCAGAGCCCCTGACAGGCCGGTCAGCAAGCTACTCCGGAGTTTCGTCGGCTTTTCAGCGGATTACCCGGTAGCGCACGTGGGTGACGAGGCGGGTACCGCTCACTTCCGTCGGCTCAAGCTTGAGATTCTCGACGCCGTCCAGCAGCCGCTCGCCCGCTCCCAGGACGATGGGCGCGATGTGGAGCCGCAGCTCGTCGATCAGCCCCGCCGAAAGGAATTGGCGGACGGTCTGCGCTCCTCCGGCAACGGCCACGTCCTTGCCGCCAGCGGCCTTCCGCGCCTGGGCCAGCGCGGATTCGATCCCATCAGTCACGAAGTTGAACGTGGTGCCGCCCTGCATCTCCAGAGGCTCGCGTCGATGATGGCTGAGAACGAACACGGGTGCGTGATAGGGCGGTTCCTCACCCCACCAGCCCCGCCATTCCTCATCCCACGCCCCGCGCCCTGCGAACATGTTCCGTCCCATGATGTAGGCGCCGGCCGCGAGGATGCCGTCGAGCGCGGCTGCGTTGGGCTCGGGTTCTTCGAACTGCCACCGGTGCAGGAGCTCTCCGCCCTCGCCCAGGGGGTCCGTCAGGCTTTGGTTCGGTCCGGCGGCGAATCCGTCGAGGGAGATGGTCAGATCGCACGTGACTTGGCTCATGCGCCCATCATGACACCGCTCGGCTGATCGGGACGACCAAATTAAATGAAATGCTTGAGGCATGACCATCGATGAAATTATTGCTTTGGTGAAAAGCTTCGACGGTGCACTGGCCGTCACGGCCGGCCAAGGAGATGGCTCGCCAGAACTTGCCTGGGGTGACACATTCTTCTACTACGCCCCCGACGGCATCATGCCCCAAGCAACTCAACCCTTTGCGACGATCGTGGCAAAGGACTACCCCGAAGATGAGCAGTCGCGCCTTGACCGGCCAGGATTCTTCCGCGTAAATATTGCCGCCGGAAGGGCCGCCTTCGTTGAGTGGGCCGGCCACCAACCAGGGGAGCCGGCCGACGACGTTGATCCAAGCGTCGCTGACAGTGTAATTGCTCATCCTGTCTACGGATCCCTGGGGTGGCTGGCCATAGTCAATCCGGGACCATCGACAGCCCAGACCGCCCGGACGCTGCTCCGCCAGGCCTACGACCTCGCTCGCGCCCGCTTCGAACGCAGAATGAACCGCTAGGCGTGCTCCGCACCGAACTTTGATGCCGAACATTGATGCAGGCGTCCCACGTCCGTGATCCACCTCCTGTGCACGCTCGGTGCATGTCACGTTTTGGGGGAAACCGACAGGGCCGCTGCGGGAAGATAGTTCTGGCGGCCGTGCTGCTGGTTGCTGGCGTCACCGGCTGCGAATACTCGACCGGTTGGGGATGCGGCCCCTCCTTGCCAGGCTCGCACGGCTCCCGTCCGGCAACGTCTCAGGGGCAGTCGCCGGCGTTCGGGTCACGCCAAGGACCCCCTGACGCAGGTCGGCCGGCCCGGCAGGGGTCGGTTTGATCACATCGGCCCGTGGCGCGCGGGAAGTCCGGTCCGGGCGCCGCATACTGGAACGGACAGGCCAATTGTGCGGGGACGGTAGGAGGAGCAGGCATGGGGACCCTGATGAGAATCGTACGGAATGAGTACTTTCCCGCGGCTGCCGTGCTGGTGTTCGTGGTGCTCTTTTGGACTGCCGGCCTCTTTGGCGGGCTGTCGCTCTTGAGCAAGAATCAGCCTCCCCTGGCAACGCTGACATGGCTGCTCTTCGTCTACGCCCTGGCCGTTCTGTCGCCCCTCGCCGGACTTTTGGCCGCCTTCGACCTGGTGCGGCGGTGGTGGCGCAAGCACCGGCGCGGCCAGTTGCGCGCGGCTGCCAGGACGCGGACCGCAACCAAGCGCTGAGGCGCGGTTCCTTCTGATTGCCTGGAAAACCATTGCGGCCTCTCTGCCGGAGTGGTTGCATGGGGTTCATGGCTACCCCAGAGACTTACCTCTTAGCGATCGGGACCAAAAAAGGACTCTGGCTGGCGACCAGCCAGGACCGGAAGCAATGGTCCCTCTCCGGCCCGCACTTCCTGATGAGCGAGATACCGAGCATCGGAATCGACACGCGGGACGGCCGCACCCGCATCATGGTGGGCGTGCGGTCTGAACACTGGGGCCCCACCGTGGCCCACTCGGATGATCTCGGCGCCACCTGGACCGAGCCCGAACAGGGTGCCATCAAGTTCCCCGACGGCACCGACGCCGCCGTCGAACGCATTTGGCAGATCCACCCCGACGCCGAGTCGCGGCCCGGCGTGGTGTGGGCCGGCGCCGAGCCGATTTCGGTCTGGAAGTCCACCGACGGCGGCGAACACTTTGAGCTGAACCGCGGACTGTGGGACCACCCCCACCGCAGCGAATGGGGCGCCGGCTATGGCGGCGCCGCCGCCCACTCGATCGTCGTCAACCCGTCCGGGGACGACGTGCACATCGCCATGAGCACGGGCGGCGTTTACCGCTCGCTCGACGGCGGGACGTCCTGGGAGCCCCGGAACAAGGGAATTTCGGCCTACTTCATGCCGGACCCCAACCCGGAGTTCGGCCAGTGTGTCCACAAGATTGCAGCGGATGCCGCCGTCGAAGGCCGTCTTTACGCGCAAAATCACCACGGCGTGTACCGCAGTGACGACAATGCCGAGAGCTGGCAATCAATCGCGGAGGGGCTGCCCGCCGACTTCGGTTTCGTGATGCTGACGCACCCGCGGAGGGCGGGCACGGCCTGGGTGGTTCCGCTCAAGGCCGACGGCGAAAGGATCCCGCCCGAGGGGAAGCTCGCCGTGCACCGCACCGACGACGCCGGCGACACCTGGAAGCGGCTGGATGCGGGACTGCCGCAGTCCGAATACAACGCCGTGCTCCGTGACGCCGCGGCCGTGGATTCCGCCGAACCTGCCGGGGTGTACTTCGGAACGCGCGGAGGCTCGGTGTACGCCAGCGCAGACGAGGGCGAAACCTTCGCGGAGGTTGCGTCCCACCTGCCGGACGTCCTGTGCGTGCGCGCTGCCGTCGTGGCGGATGCCACGGTTCCCGCGCCGGCCTCCGCATGAGGATCCGTTGTGGGTGAGATCAGCGTGGTGCTTCCCAGCGTCCTTCAGCCGCTCGCCGGCGGGCAGTCCTTGCTGACTGCGCCCGCCGACGGGACGGTGACTGTGGGCCGGGTGCTGGATTCCGTGACCGGGGACTACCCGGTGCTTGCCAGGAGGCTGCGGGACGAAACCGGTGCACTCCGCCGCTACGTGAATATTTACGTGAACGGCGACGAGGTCCGGCGTCTCCAGGGCCTGGATACGGAAGTCGCTGCCGGCCAGGAAGTGCTGATCATTCAGTCCGTGGCCGGGGGATAGCTGGCTCAGGCGACGCGCCAAACGCTGCACTCATCCGTATTGATGGCTCGGCGCATCCCGGTGTGATGGTCCATGATCCACACGACGCCGATCCCGGGCGCCGTCTCCTGGACGCTGCCGCGGCGGATGACGACGTCGTCGTAACTGGGACCCACCGAGAGGCGGGCTTCGATCTCGTCCCCGCGGTGGAGCTGGTCCAAGGCGCGGACGCGGGTTATGTGGGCTTTGGCTTCCTTCAACATGGCGTGGCCTCCCGAGCTGGAGCTGGTGCCTGCTATTGCCGGCACTTCCAGTGTGGCGGGGGAATGTTGCGCCTGCGTTTCCTGCCCGTTAGCACGCGGTTAGTTTCCCGCGCCGCTCCGGTTTCAGCATGCCATTGACCGCCGAAAGCAGAGCCAGCAGACTTTCAGTGGGCTTGCATCCGTCACGCCGCCGACCAGGAGGGACCAGCAATGACGATCCAGGAAACCGAGGCAGAAGCGGCCTTCAGAGCAGGCCGCGAGTGGTTCAAGAGTGCAGTGGTCTATCAGATCTATCCGCGCAGCTTCGCCGATTCTGACGGCGACGGGGTGGGGGACCTCCGTGGCATCATCGGCAGGCTCGACTATCTGCAGACGCTGGGCGTCGACGTCGTCTGGCTTTCCCCCGTGTACCGCTCACCGCAGGACGACAACGGCTACGACATCAGCGACTACCGCGACATCGATCCCATCTTCGGAGACCTGGAAACGCTGGATGAGCTCCTCGAAGGACTGCACGCCCGCGGCATGAAGCTCGTGATGGACCTCGTGGTCAACCACACATCGGACGAACACCCGTGGTTCGTGGAGTCGCGCTCGAGCAAGGACAACCCGAAACGCGACTGGTACTGGTGGCGGCCGCCGCGGTCCGGTGCTGAGCCTGGGGCGGCCTGGGCGGAACCCAACAACTGGGGTTCCGCGTTTTCCGGCCCCGCCTGGGAGTACGACGCCGCCACCGGAGAGTGTTACCTCCACCTGTTCTCCCGGAAGCAGCCGGACCTGAACTGGGAAAACCCGGAAGTGCGGGCCGCCATCTACGACATGATGAACTGGTGGCTGGACCGTGGCGTGGACGGATTCCGGATGGACGTCATCAACTTCATTTCCAAGGAGCAGTCGCTGCCGGACGGACCGATTGCTGAAGGCATGCTGTACGGCGACGGCGGCCCGCACTTTATCTGTGGCCCGCGGATCCACGAGTTCCTGCAGGAAATGCACCAGGAAGTGTTCGCCGGGCGGGACAAGGAACTGCTCACTGTGGGCGAGATGCCCGGAGTGACGGTGGAGGACGCCGCGCTCTTCACTGACCCCAGACGCCAGGAAGTGGACATGGTGTTCCAATTCGAACACGTGGCCCTGGACCAGGAGGGCGGCAATAAGTGGCGTCCCAAGAAGCTCCTGCTCACCGACCTGAAGAAGTCCCTGGGCCGCTGGCAGGAAGGACTCGGGGAGCGCGGCTGGAACAGCCTCTACTGGGGCAACCATGACCAGGCCCGCGCCGTATCCCGCTTCGGTGACGACGGCCAGTACCGGGAGCTCTCCGCCAAGATGCTCGCCGCCATCCTCCATCTGCACCGCGGCACCCCGTATGTGTACCAGGGCGAGGAGCTGGGCATGACGAACATGTCGTTTGGCGCGATCAGCGACTACCGCGACATCGAGGTCCTGAACCACCACCGGGAGGCAACAACCCACCTCGGGCACACCGATGCCGAGGTCCTCGCCGCTCTGGCGCCCCTGAACCGGGACAACGCCCGCACGCCGGTGCAGTGGGATGCCAGCCGGCACGCCGGCTTCACCACCGGTGCCCCGTGGATCGCGGTGAACCCGAACGCCAATTCCATCAACGCCGCTGCCCAGGTGGATGACCCCGAGTCGGTCTTCAGCTTTTACCGGAAGGTCATCGCGCTGCGCCATGCGGACCCCGTGGTGGCCTACGGCGACTTCACTATGCTGCTGCCCGACGACGAGCACGTCTATGCATTCCGGCGCTCGCTGCCGGACGCCGAGATGCTGGTGCTTGGCAACTTCTCCGGAACGGAACAGCGCGCCGACATCGACGGCTCCTGGGAAGATGCCGGACAGGTGCTCGGCAACTACCCGGCCGAGCCCGGCCTTGGGCTGCGTCCCTGGGCAGTGAAGGTGTTCCGCCGGGGGCTGTAGGGGCGCCGAGAGGCCACGACGCGGGGCGGCGCTCCCATGGGGACACGCGCCCGCAGGGGGCCAGGCGGTTTCACGGGGCCAGGCGGTCGCCAGGCCGGTGGACGCGGAACCAGCGGTAGCCGTAGCGTCCCAGCTCCACGGTGAACCCGCCGTCGGGCTCCAATGGAACGTTGCCGCCGTCGAGCAGGTCCAGCAGGACGGCGCCCCTGAAGGCCGCCCGGGGCGCCTCCTTCGGCCCCACTGTGCCGCTGACCTTCACCGTGTCTTGGCCAAAGTTGTGCAGCAGCACCAGCGTTGCTCCCGCCGAGCTGCAAGAGTGGGCAAAGACCGCCGGCTCGGGCTGGTCGATGACGGCGAAGTCGCCCCAGCCCAGCTCCGGGGATTCGCGGTAGCGCTGGATCAGTGTGGCGATGAAGTTCCACAGCGACTCCGGATCCCGCTTGGCCTGCGCCGCGTTGACCTTGTCCGGGCCGAACTCCCCACGCACCAGCGGCGCCACCAGCTGCGATGCCCGGGCTTCGGAGAAGCCGCCGTTCTTTTCGCTGTTCCACTGCATGGGCGTGCGGACGGCGGCCCGGCTCTTCTGCCGCAGGTCCTCGCCCATCCCGATTTCCTCGCCGTAGTACAGCACGGGAGTGCCGGGCAGGGAGAACATCAGCGAATAGACCATTTTGATCCTGCCGGTATCGCCGTCAAGCATCGGCGGCAGCCTGCGCCGGAGGCCCCGGCCGTAGACCTGCATGTTCTTCTCCGGGCCGAACGCGGCAAAAACCTCCTCGCGCTCGCCGTCGCTAAGCTTGTCCAGCGTGAGCTCGTCATGGTTGCGGACGAACATGGCCCAGTGGTTGTCAGGGTGCAATTGCGGGCGGCTCTTCAGCGTCTCCGCGAGCGGTCGGGCGTCCCGCCTGGCCAGCGAGAGATACATGTGCTGCATGGACATGAAGTCGAACTGCATGTTCAGCTCGTTGCCCTCGGCGCCGCCGAAGTACTCCAGCTGCTCCTTGTACGGCAGGTTCACCTCGCCGAGCAGGACCGCGCTGCCGTTGCGGCGGTTGAGGAAACTGCGCAGGGCGCTGAGGTAGTCGTGCGGGTCGATCTTGGCCGCCTCGTCCTTGGGCTCGCCGCGGGTTTCCAGGAAAAACGGCACGGCGTCGAGGCGGAACCCGTCCAGCCCGAGCTGCAGCCACACCCCCATGGCCTTGGCGATCTCGTTCCTGACGTTGGGGTTCGTGACGTTCAGGTCCGGCTGGTGCTCCGCGAACATGTGCAGGTACCACTCGCCGGTGGCGTCGTCCTGGGTCCAGATGGAAGTCTGCTCGCCCGGGAACACCACCTCCGAGGACGTGTCCGGCGGTGTGTCCTTCCGCCACACGTAGTAGTCGCGGTACGGGTTGTCCACGGACTTCCGCGCCTCCTGGAACCACGGATGCTGGTTCGAGGTGTGGTTGACCACGAAATCCGCGATCACCCTGAGCCCGCGGTCCTTGGCCGTACGGATGAACTCCACGAGGTCACCCATGGTGCCCAGCCGGCTGTCCACGCTGAAGAAATCGGTAACGTCGTAGCCGTCGTCGCGGTCAGGCGAGGGATAGAACGGCATGAGCCAGATGCAGCTCACGCCCAGCGCCGCGAGATAGTCCACGCGCTGGGTGAGCCCGGCGAAATCGCCGGTGCCGTCGCCGTCGTCGTCGAAAAATGTCTCGACGTCGAGGCAGTAGATCACGGCGTTCTTCCACCACAGGTCCGAGGTTTCAGCGATTCTCATGCGACCGGTACCGTCCGCAGCTGGGGCAGCACCTTTTCGGCGAAGGCATCGATGAACGGGGCCTGATCCTGCCCAACGAAGTGCAGGTACAGCTCGTCGAAGCCGAGCTCGGCGTACTCACCGAGCCACTGGGCGTGCTGGTCAAGGCTGGTCGAGATATTCACCGACTTCCGGACCTGTTCCTCCCCGACATCTGCGCTGACGCCGTCGAAATGGGAAGCGGTGGGCAGGTCCCAGGGGATGGGCGGGGCGAAAACGTTGGTCCGCCACTGGTCCAGTGCAATGGCCACCGCGTCCTGCTCCCCGGGCGCCCAGGACAGGTGGATCTGCAGGACTGCCTTGCCGCGGCCGCCGTTGTCCCGGTAGGCGGCGAGCATCTCCTTGAGCTTCCCGTGGGGCTGGTTCACGGTCACCAGCCCGTCAGCCCAGGTGGCCGAACGGCGCGCCGTCTCCACGCTGACGGCCGGGGCAATGAGCTGCGGCCTGGGCTCCGGAACGTCCCAGATCCTTGCCTGCTCCACGGTGACCAGCCCGTGGTGCGTGACCTCCCCGCCGTCGTGCAGGCGGCGGATGACGTCCACGCATTCCTCCAGCCGGCGCTGGCGGGTGTCTTTCTGCGGCCACGGGTCACCTGTGATGTGTTCGTTCATGTTCTCCCCGCTGCCCAGCGCCATCCAGAACCGGCCCGGGAACATCGACGCCAGCGTGGCCGAGGCGTGGGCGATGATGGCGGGGTGGTACCGCTGGCCCGGGGCGTTGACCACGCCGAACCGCAGTCCGGTGGTGGCCAGCGCGGCGCCCAGCCAGGACCACGCAAAGCCGGAATGCCCCTGCCGTGCGGACCATGGCTCGATGTGGTCCGAGCACATGGCGGCGTCGAAGCCTGCCTCCTCGGCACGCTGGACGTCCTTCAGAAGCTGTCCCGGGCTGATCTGTTCATGCGACGCGTGAAAACCGATGGCTGCCATCGTTAATGTCTACCGGCGGCCGGTGGCTGTGTCGAGGGCCCGGTGTGGAAAGGTCCGCTGCGGAGGATTGCCGGGCCGCGGGGGCTGGCGCCGGGATGGCCCCCGGGCAAGAATGGGGCGTATGCAGCTGCCGGTCATGCCCCCCATTGCTCCGATGCTCGCGAAGGCGGTGCCCGCCATTCCGGACGGCGCCATGAGCTACGAGCCGAAGTGGGACGGTTTCCGGTCGATCGTTTTCCGCGACGGCGACGACGTGGAGATCGGCAGCCGCAACGAAAAACCCATGACGCGCTACTTTCCCGAACTGGTGGAGGCGCTCAAGGCCAACCTGCCCCCGCGGTGCGTGCTCGACGGCGAAATCGTGCTGGTGGGCGCGTCAGGGGACCGGCTCGATTTCGACGCCCTGCAGCAGCGGATCCATCCTGCGGCCAGCCGCGTCAGGCTCCTTGCAGAACAGACACCGGTGAAGTTTGTGGCGTTCGATCTTCTGGCCCTGGGGGATGAGGACTTCAGCGGCCGGCCGTTCACCGAGCGGCGCGCAGCTTTGGAACAGGTCTTCGCCAGCGCCGCTCCACCGCTCCACCTGACGGCCGCGACGCAGGACCGGGAGATCGCCGGGAAGTGGTTCCACCAGTTTGAAGGCGCAGGCCTGGACGGAATCATCGCCAAGCCCCTCGACGGCGTGTACCAGCCGGACAAGCGGGTCATGTTCAAGATCAAGCACGAGCGCACTGCCGACTGCGTGGTGGCCGGCTACCGGGTGCACAAGAGCGGGCCGGACGCGATCGGTTCGCTGCTCCTGGGCCTGTACAAGCCCGGCGGCGAACTGGCCAGCGTCGGTGTGGTGGGCGCCTTCCCGATGCAGCGGCGCCGGGAGCTCTTCGAGGAACTCCAGCCGCTGGTCACCAGCTTCGATGAACACCCGTGGGCCTGGGCCAAACAGGAGGAAGGCGCGCGCACGCCGCGCAAGGCCGAGGGCAGCCGCTGGAGCGCAGGCAAAGACCTTTCCTTCACGCCGCTGCGTCCCGACCGCGTTGTGGAGGTCAAGTACGACCACATGGAGGGCGAAAGGTTCCGTCATACCGCGCAGTTTGTGCGCTGGCGCCCGGACCGGGACCCGGACACGTGCACCTACGAGCAGCTCGAGGAGCCCGTGAAGTTCGACCTCGCCGAGGTGCTGGCCACATGAGAAAGGCGGCCCGCCCCTCATGAGGGGAGGGCCGCCGTCGTGACCTTCTTTGAAGCCGAACAGGCCGAGTAGGCCGGGGACTCGCCGTGGCGTGAGGCGTTTGGCGGGCAAACGGGGTCACGACGGCGGGACGCGCCCGGGCCGGTCGGGTTACTTGAGGCCGAGCTGCTTGGTGGGAACCTTGAAGGTTTCCTTGGCCGTCAGGGCCGAGACGGCCGCAACGACGCAGATCACGGCCGTGAAGATGCTGATCTGGACCCAGCCGCCGGGCTTGATGCCGCCCATGGCCGCCACGATGGCGGGGGCGAACCCTGCCATGAGGAAGCCGAGCTGGGTGCCGATCGCGAGGCCGGAGAAGCGGACCTTGGTGCTGAACATTTCAGCGTAGAAGGACGGCCAGACGGCGTTCGAGGCTGCATAGCCGCACGAGAAGAAGCCGATGGCGGCCAGGAACATCAGCGGGACGCTGTGGGATTCGAGGCTGAGCAGGAAGACCGGGGTGAGGACAGCGCTGGAGAGTGCGCCGTAGATGAAGACGGGCTTGCGGCCGATCCTGTCTGCGAGCTTGCCGAACAGCGGCTGCGTGCCCAGGGCCACGAGGTTGGCGCCGACCACAAGCCACAGGGTGGTGGTGCCGTCCACGCCGGCAACTGTCTTGGCGTAGCTGATGGCGAGGGTGCCGAACACGGTGGAGACGGCGGCGATGAACGCGCAGCAGATGACGCGGAGTACGTCGCGCCAGTGGCTCTTGAGCAGGTCGGCAACGGGAAGCTTGGCGATCTGGGCGGTCTTCTGGGCTTCCGCGAAGGCCGGCGGCTCGTGCAGGGTGCGGCGGATGAAGAAGGCAACCATGACCACCACGGCGCTGAGCCAGAACGGAATGCGCCAGCCGATACCGTACTTGATCTCGTCAGGCAGGGCGAGGACGGGGATGAAAACGAGGGCCGCGAGGATCTGGCCGCCCTGGGTGCCGGTGAGGGTCCAGGAGGTGAAGAAGGAGCGGCGGTTGTCCGGGGCGTGCTCGAGCGTCATGGAGGAGGCTCCGGCCTGCTCGCCGGCGGCGGAAAGCCCCTGGCAGAGGCGCGCCAGCACCAGGAGGACCGGGGCCCACCAGCCAACGGTCTTGAAGTCCGGCAGGCAGCCGATCACGAAGGTGGAGGCGCCCATGAGGAGCAGGGTGAACATGAGGACCTTGCGGCGGCCCACCCGGTCGCCGAAGTGGCCCAGGATGACGGCACCCACGGGGCGCGCCACGTAGGCAAAGCCGAACGTGGCAAAGGACATGATGGCCGCGTTAGTGTCGGCGTCCGGGAAGAAGACCTTAGGGAAGATTAGGGCAGCTGCCGAGCCAAAGATAAAGAAGTCGTAGTACTCGACGGCGCTGCCGAGGAAGCTGGCAAGGGCTGCCTTCTTCGGGGTCCCGGCCGGGGCAACAGTGCCCGGCGTCATGGACGGGAGTGTCTGGCTCATGGTGTTCCTTCAGTGTGACGACATTGTCGCGGATGTATCAGGAGGGTCGCAGCCGCCGTCCTGGATGGGGAAAGGGCGGCTGGAGGTCCTTGGAAAGACCCGGACTAAGTAGCCACATGGTGAGAGCTACTTGTGCGATACAGCAACTATGGCTGTGAGGGCAGTCACTTGTCAAGAAGATTGTTCACCATCTAGAAATAGCTCTCACATTGTGGCAACATCGAGTTATGAGTGTGAAAGAAGCCACAGGCAATGACGCCGGCATCCAGCCCCCGGAAGAAATCAAGGCCCCGGATGATGCCCGGTTCCCCGACGAAGCATCGGCGGCGGAGGGAGGCCTGAAGGCCAAGTCCGCCAAGCCGGGAAAGGATGACTCCCGCACGGACATGGTGGGCAAGGCCCTGGGCCTCTTGGTCCTGCTGGGGGACGAGCCGCGCGGCGCCAGTGCCTCCGCGCTTTCCCGGCGCGCCGACCTTCCCTTCAGCACCACCTACCGGCTGCTGGGTTCTTTGACGCGGGACGGCTTTGTGGACTACGAGCCGGACGGCCGCCGCTACCACCTCGGCCTGCGGATCTTCCAGCTCGGCCAGCGGGTGTCCAACCACCACGGCTTCGCCGGCACCGCGCTTCCCATTCTGCGGCGCGTCACGGAACAGACGGGCGAGGCCACCATCCTGTCCGTCCGGGATGGCATCCACCACCTCACGGTGAACAAGGTGGACGGCCCGCAGACCTTCCGCGTGACCAGCGATCCGGGCTTCCTCGGCGCCCTCCACACCACGTCGGTGGGCAAGGCGCTTGTGGCCTTCGCCGAGGACGCAGATCGCGAGCGGCTATTGGAGGAGCTGCCGCTGGATCCGCTGACGAATGTCTCCATCACCGACCGTGGTGTCTTCCGTGCCGAGATAGACAAGGTCAGGCGCCAGGGCTTCGCGGTCATGGACGAGGAAAACGAGCTTGGAATGCGCGCCGTGGCAGTGCCGGTTTTCAACTCCCAGGGGGTCGCCTTCGCCTCGCTGGCCACCGCCGTGCCCGTCTTTCGGCTCAGCATGGACGCCCTCGTGGCTCACGTTCCGCTGCTGCAGGAGGCGGCTGCCGAGCTGGCAGCACGCCTGCCTCAGCGGTAATACGCGCTCATTCATCACGTATTTGTTCGTATCAAGAACAAGAGTGCATCATATGAACTTTTGTTGTACTGTAATCCCTATCACCTGGCCAGCGGCAGGCGCCCGAGTGCCCCAGCCGGCCGTGTGCCGCAGTCAAAGGAGCCGCACGCATGAGCAATCGAACTGAGTCCTACCTCGTGGGACTGGTCGGCGATGGCGTGATGCCGTCACTTTCCCCCCACATGCATGAGCGCGAAGGCGATGTCCAAGGGCTCCGCTACCTCTACCGCCCCATAGACCTCCGCGAGCTGGACCTTCCCGCCACGTCCATCGGTGACCTGCTGCAGAGCGCCTACCGGCTGGGCTTCAACGGGCTGAACATCACCCACCCGTGCAAGCAGCTGGTCCTGGAGCACCTGGACGAGATCGCACCCGACGCCGAAAAGCTTGGCGCCGTGAACACCGTGGTGATCCAGGACGGCCGCTTCATCGGCCACAACACCGACTTCTCCGGCTTTGCCGCCGCCCTGGCCTCCGGGCTCCCGGACGCCAAGCTGGACCGCGTAGTTCAGCTGGGAGCGGGCGGTGCCGGGTCCGCCGTCGCCTACGCCCTGCTCACCGCCGGCGTGCAGACGCTGGACCTCGTGGACATGGACCCGGCGCGGAGCGCCGAACGCGCCGCCGAGCTGTCCGGCTTCTTCCCCGACCGCACCATCACGGGACGCACGACGTCGGAGCTGCCGCAGCTCATGCCTTCGGCCGACGGCCTGGTGCACTGCACCCCAGTGGGCATGGCAGCCCACCCCGGCACGCCCCTGGACATGGCCCTCGTGGAACCGCGCCACTGGGTGGCGGACATCGTATACCGCCCCATCGAGACCGAACTGGTCCGCGAGGCCCGTGCCAAGGGCTGCGAAGTGCTCGACGGCGGCCGCATGGCCGTGGGCCAGGCCGCGGACGCCTTCCGGATCTTCACCGGCCTGGAAGCCGACGCCGAGCGCATGCGCGCCCACTTCCTGGAACTCATCGCGGCGGAAGAGGTGGCCGTCTGATGCGCACCGGCATCGCCACCGTGTGCCTCTCCGGCACCCTGAAGGAAAAGATGCAGGCCTGCGCCATTGCGGGCTTCGACGGCATAGAAATCTTCGAACAGGACCTGGTCACCTCACCGCTGAGCCCGGAGGACGTCCGCAAGATGGCCGCGGACCTCGGCCTCACACTGGACCTTTACCAGCCGTTCCGCGATTTCGACAGCGTCACCGAGGACCTGCTTTCCGCTAACCTCCGCCGGGCCGACGCCAAGTTCGGGCTGATGTCCCGGCTGGGCATGGACACCATCCTGGTCTGCTCCAACGTGGCCACAGCCACGATCGACGACGACGGCCTCCGCGCCGGGCAACTGGCCGACCTCGCCGCCCTTGCCGGCGACCACGGCGTCAAGGTGGCCTACGAGGCGCTCGCCTGGGGCAAGTACGTCAATGACTACGAGCACGCGCACCGCCTGGTGGAGATGGTGGACCACCCCAACCTCGGCACATGCCTGGACTCCTTCCATATCCTGTCCCGCGACTGGGACACCGCGCCCATCGAGGACTTCGACCCGGACAAGATCTTCTTCGTCCAGGTGGCGGACGCCCCCAAGCTCTCCTTGGACGTGCTGTCCTGGAGCCGCCACTACCGCGTGTTCCCGGGAGAAGGACAGTTCGAGCTCGCCAAGTTCATGGGCCACGTGGTCCGCGCCGGCTACACCGGACCGGTGTCGCTCGAGGTGTTCAATGACGTGTTCCGCCAGTCTGACGTCGAGCGCACCGCCGTGGACGCCATGCGCTCGCTGATTTGGCTGGAGGAGCAGAGCGCCAAGTGGCTGGATGCCAACGCGGCATCCGCTCTTAACGGGGCCGGAACCGCCAGTGGCGGGGCGGGCGCCAAAGCTGCCGGCCGCCGTCGTTACCCCATGGAACTGGCCACGCTCCCGCAGGTGGCCGAACCGGCCGGCTTCAACTTCGCCGAGGTCAAGGCCGCGGACACCGCCGCACTGGAAACCGTCCTGGGGCAGCTCGGTTTCGAGTTTAACGGCCGCCACCGCACCAAGGACGTCCAGCTGTGGACCATGGGCCACGCCCGGGTGATCATCAACGAACAGGCCCCCGGTGCCGTGGGCTCGGGCGCGCCGGCCATCGCCGCCGTCGGGTTCGACGTCGACTCCCCGGTCATTGCCTCGGCCCGCGCCCAGCAACTCAAGGCGCCCGCAGTGCCGCGCAAGAGCCAGGCCGACGAAGAGGTGTTCCAGGGCTTCGCGGCCCCGGACTCCACCGAGATCTTCCTGTGCCAGGGCAGCCCGGACGGCATCGCCGCCTGGATCAACGAATTTGGCGAGACCCGCGGGTCCGTCGGGGGGCTGGAAGTCCCCTCCGGTGCGCGGAATGCGGTGATCGACCACGTGAACCTCGCGCAGCCATGGCAGCACTTCGACGAGGCCGTCCTCTTCTACACCAGCGCCCTGGCCCTGGAACCGCAGCCGTACGCGGAGGTGGCCAGCCCCAGCGGACTGGTCCGCTCCCAGGTCATGCAGACCTCCGACCGCGCCGTGCGGCTGGTGCTGAATCTGGCACCGGTCATCCAGCAGGATGGGGCCTCCGAAACGGGCGCCGGCGCGTCGGTTACGGGCCAGCGGAAGACCTACCAGGAGCACATCGCGTTCGCCGTGGACGACCTCGTGGCCACCGCCCGGGCGGCGCAGGAGAGGGGATTGGACTTCCTGCAGATCCCGGCGAACTACTACGAGGACCTGGACGCCCGCTTCGGGCTTGATCCGGCGTTCCTGGCCACGCTTCAGGAGCTCAACCTGCTCTACGACCGCGACGCGGACGGCGAGTTCCTGCACTTCTACACCGCCACCGTGGGCAGCGTGTTCTTCGAAATGGTGGAACGCCGCGGCAACTACGACGGCTACGGGGCGCCCAATGCTCCGGTACGCCACGCCGTCCAGTATGACCACCTGCACCAACTGACCAGCCCAACCAACACCATCACCTACTGAAAGGAGGCTGCTGTGCCTGAAGACCTGAACCTTGAGACGTACAACGCCGATGCGCTCACCGAGGACCTGTCCGACGCAGTGCCCGCTGCGCCCCAGACTGCTGCGCCCCAGACTGCCGCCCAGACGCCTGCACCCTTCGTGGAAACCCAGCAGGACCTCAGCGCGGAGATCAAGGCACTCGGAGAGGCCTACGCCGAGGCAGTGAAGGGCGGTGCGAAGAGGGAAACCCAGCCGCGGCTGGACTTCGCCCCGTACCGCAGCAGCATCCTTCGCCACCCCACCAAGAGCCTGCACCACGCAGACCCGGAGACCATCGAGCTGTACTCCCCGGCGTTCGGGCACCAGGACGTGCACGCCCTGGAATCGGATCTCACCATCCAGCATAACGGCGAGCCCCAGGGCGAACGCATCATCGTTGCCGGCCGCGTGCTGGACGGCGACGGCCGCCCCGTGGCCGGCCAGCTTGTGGAGATCTGGCAGGCCAACTCCTCCGGCCGCTACATCCACAAGCGCGACCAGCATCCGGCGCCCCTGGACCCAAACTTCACCGGTGTGGGCCGCTGCATCACCGGCCCGGACGGCTCCTACCGGTTCACCACCATCAAGCCCGGCGCCTACCCGTGGAAGAACCACCTCAATGCCTGGCGGCCCGCGCACATCCACTTCTCCCTGTTCGGCACGGAGTTCACCCAGCGGATCGTCACCCAGATGTACTTCCCGGGGGACCAGCTCTTCCCGCTCGACCCGATCTACCAGTCGATCGTTGACCAGGACGCCCGTGACCGGCTCGTGGCCGACTACGACCACGACCTTACCCAGCCCGAATGGGCCCTGGGCTACAACTGGGACATAGTCCTGACCGGTTCCAAGCGGACCTGGACCGAAAACGAGGCCCTCGGAGCAGACGGAGACGACCATGAGTAAACTCACCGCAACACCCGGCCAGACCGTGGGCCCCTTCTACGGCTACGCGCTGCCCTACGACAAGGACCGCGAGCTGCTGGCTCCCGGCTCGCCGGGGTCCGTCCGCCTCCAGGGCACCGTGTACGACGGCGCCGGGCACGCCATTCCCGACGCCATCCTCGAGATCTGGCAGCCGGATTCCGACGGCAACATTGTCCGCCGCACCGGGTCGCTGGTCCGCGACGGCTACACCTTCACCGGCTTCGGCCGCAGCGCCGTGGGCAACTCCGGCGTGTACACCTTCACCACGGTCAACCCCGGCCCCACGGAGCCCGGCGCAGCCGCCTTCATCTCGGTCGCCATCTTTGCCCGCGGCCTGATGAACCGCCTCTTCACGCGCGTTTACCTGCCGGAGAACGAGGAAGCACTGGCGAAGGACCCGCTGCTGTCCTCACTGGACCCCGAGCGCCGCAAGACGCTGATTGCCCGCCGCGACGCCGACGGCGGACTCACCTGGGACATCCGTCTCCAGGGCGAGGGCGAAACCGTCTTCCTCGACTTCGAGGGAACCGGAACCGAGGGTGCCGCCCAGTGACCACTCCCCAGCCAGCCGGCACCGACGGTGACGTCGGGCTGCTCAGTCCCGTGTCGGCGTCGCCCCTGGTGGCGGCACTGACCGGTGACCGTGCGTTCTTGGCGGCGATTCTCGCCGTCGAGGCCGGCTGGGCCGCCGTGCTGGAGAAGGCCGATCTCGTTCCGGCCGGCTCAGCGGCCGTAGTAGCCCATGCGGCCGACGCGTCCCGCTACGATCTTGCCGATATTTCCCGCCGGGCGCAGGGCGGCGGCAACCCGGTGATCCCGCTGCTGGCGGATTTCCGCGCGCAGGTCATAGCCCTGGATACGAGCAACGTGGGTGCTGCCCGCGCCGTGCACACGTCACTGACCAGCCAGGACGTGCTGGACACCGCCCTCATGTTGCTGGCCCGGAACACCGTTTCGGCCCTGCTCGCAGACGTGAAGGGCACGACGACGGCGCTCGCCCGCCTGGCCCGACAGCACACGGACACGCTGTGCGTCGGCAGGAGCCTGACGCAGCATTCACTGCCGTTCACGTTCGGGCTGAAGGCTGCGCAGTGGTTCCACGGGCTGGCCGCCGCCGCACGCCGGCTCGAGGCACTCGAGCTGCCGGTGCAGACCGGCGGCGCTGCGGGAACGCTGGCCGCCGGCACCGCGCTGACCGTGGGCTCGGCCACGGACCCCTTTGGCCTCGCGGACGACCTGGCCGCGCAGCTGGGTCTCGCCCGAACACCGGCACCGTGGCACACCAACCGGTTCACCGTCACCGCGCTGGGGGATTCCCTGGCCGCGGTGGTGGACGCGCTGGGCAAGATCGCCGCGGACGTCCTGTTCCTGAGCCGGCCCGAGGTGGCTGAACTGGCCGAACCCCGGGCACCCGGCCGTGGCGTCTCCTCGGCCATGCCTCAGAAGCAGAACCCGGTGCTCTCCGTGTTGGTCCGCAGCGCAGCGCTCCAGGCTCCCGGCCTGGCCGCCCAGCTGCACCTGGCCGCCGCCACCTTCAACGACGAACGCCCCGACGGCGCCTGGCACACCGAATGGCCGGCCCTGCGCCGGCTGCTCGCCCTGGCCTTGGGGGCCGCCGGTCACGTCCGCGAACTGGCCGAAGGGCTGCAGGTCTTCCCGGAGGGCATGCGCCGCAACCTGGACCTGTCCGGGCCGTTGCTCCTGAGCGAGGGCGTGTCCGCAGCAGTGGCGCCCCTGCTGGGTGAGGGCGGGGCCGGTGGTGACGGAAAGCAGCAGCTTCAGTCGGTGGTGGACAGAACCCTGGAGGTGCCGGCCGCCGAACAGGGCGCCACGTACCGCCGGCTCCTTCGGGAAGCGGTTCCGGCTGACCGGCTCTCCGACGCAAGGCTGGACGAACTGCTGGACCCCGCGAGCTACCTCGGCCAGGCCGCCGAAATTTCCCGCCGGATCCTGGCCGCCTTCCCCGACTATGCGCCAACCCCAACCGAAACAGACCGAAACGGAGACTCCCGTGGCTAGACCAACAGTGAAGGCAGTGCTGCTTTCGCCCCAGCGCGCTCTGGGCGGGAAACCGCTCCTGGTGGTGGGGCCGTCGCTCGGCACCTCCTCGGTGCTCTGGACCCAGGCCGGCTCCCTGCTGGGCGGCGACTTTGACATCGTGGCCTGGGATCTGCCCGGGCATGGTGTGTCGCCTGCCGCGTCGGAAACGTTCAGCGTCGCGGACCTCGCCGACGCCGTCGTCGGGCTTGTCGACTCGCTCGCCCCCGGCGAGAGATTCCACTACGCAGGCGTCTCCCTCGGCGGAGCCACCGGCCTGCAGCTCGGCATCAAGCACGGCGACCGCCTCAAGAGTCTGTCCGTGCAGTGCTCGGGCGCCAAGCTCGGCACACCGGAGGGCTGGCTGGAACGTGCTGAAACAGTCAGGACGCAGGGAACTCCCGTGATGATCCAGGGTTCGGCCGAGCGCTGGTTCGGCCCGGGGTTCATGGACCGCGAACCGGAGCTCAGCAGCCGCCTCCTGCACGCCCTCCGCGACGCCGACCGGTTCAGCTACGCTTTCTGCTGCGAGGCCCTGGCCGGCTTCGACGTCCGGGACCAGCTCGGCAGCATCACCGTCCCCACCCAGGCCGTCGCGGGCGCCGAGGACGGTGTGGCGACGCCGGCGTTGGCCGAAGAAGTGGCGGCAGGAATTACGGCAGGGGGCGGCACGGCCTCGGCCGTCACCCTTGAAGGCGTGGCGCACCTGGCTCCGGCCGAGGCGCCCGCCCACGTTGCCGAGCTGCTCCGGAGCCTCATCACCTGGAGCGAATCACGGGGGGAAGCCAAGTGACCGCCCCCGAACGCAACGCCCCCGAACGCAACGGGCCAGAACGCAACGGTGTAGTCCAGCCGGACGCCACCAGCCAGGAAATTTACGACGGCGGCATGGTGGTCCGGCGCGAGGTGCTCGGCGCCGCGCACGTGGACCGCGCCAACGCCAACAAGGACTCCTTCACCGAGGACTTCCAGGACATGATCACCCGCATCGCGTGGGGCGGGATCTGGACCCGTCCCGGCCTCCCGCGCCAGATGCGCTCCGCCGTCACCATCACCGCCATGGTGGCGCACGGG
Source organism: Arthrobacter sp. 05T444 (assembly GCF_056395905.1). Classification (NCBI taxonomy): domain Bacteria; kingdom Bacillati; phylum Actinomycetota; class Actinomycetes; order Micrococcales; family Micrococcaceae; genus Arthrobacter; species Arthrobacter sp. 05T444. The sequence continues at coordinate 111,146 of NZ_JBFTKK010000004.1, read as the reverse complement.
CACTGGGAAGAACTGGCCATGCACATCCGCGCCGCCATCACCAACGGCCTGAGCAGGGACGAAATCAAGGAAATCCTGCTTCAGACCGCCATCTACTGCGGAGTCCCCTCCGCCAACACCGCCTTCAAGACCGCCCAGCAGGTCTTCCATGCAATGGACAACGCAGCAATGGAAAACGCAGCAATGGACAACGCAGCAATGGACAACACAGAAATGGACAACGCATGAATCAGGCTTTTGTGTACGACGCCGTACGCACCCCTTTCGGTAAGTTCGGCTCCGGCCTTGCCGGGGTCCGTCCGGATGACCTTGCCGCGCATGTGATCAGCGAGTCCGTAAAGCGCGCGCCGCAGCTCGACGTGGAGCGGATCGACGAGGTCGTCTTCGGCAACGCCAACGGCGCCGGTGAGGAGAACCGCAACATCGCCAGGATGGGCACGCTGCTGGCCGGTTTACCGGTCTCGATTCCGGGCACCACGGTCAACCGGCTCTGCGGCTCATCCCTGGATGCGGCGATCATCGCCTCCCGCCAGATCAACGCAGGGGACGCCGAGCTGATGCTCATCGGCGGCGCCGAATCCATGTCCCGGGCACCCTGGGTGCTGCCCAAGACCGAAAAACCATACCCGGCCGGCGACATGACCCTGGCGTCCACCACGCTGGGCTGGCGCCTGGTGAACAAGGCGATGCCGAAGGAGTGGACCATTTCCCTGGGCGAGGCCACCGAGCGGCTGGCCGAGAAGTGCGGCGTGACCCGTGAGCAGCAGGACGAGTTCGCCGCGAACTCCCACAACCTGTCGGCTGCGGCCTGGGACGAGGGGTTCTATGACAACCTCGTGGCGCCGGTGCCGGGCACGGACCTGGTCCGGGACGAAGGCATCCGTGCCGGGTCCTCGGTGGAGAAGCTCGCCGGGCTCAAGACCGTGTTCCGCGCCGAGAACGGCACCGTCACCGCCGGGAACGCGTCCCCGCTGTCCGACGGCGCGTCTGCGGCCTGGATCGGATCCGAGAACGCCGCCGGGCTGCTGAACATGGAGCCTTTGGCCCGGATCGCGGGCCGCGGCGCGCATGCCAACGATCCGCAGTACTTCGGCTACGCCCCGGTGGAGGCGGCGAATAAGGCCCTCGAGAAGGCGGGCATCGGCTGGGGCCAGGTGGGCGCCGTCGAACTTAACGAAGCGTTCGCCGCGCAGTCCCTGGCGTGCATCAACGCCTGGGGCATCGACCATTCGATGGTGAACCGGCACGGCGGCGCCATTGCGATGGGCCACCCGCTGGGCGCCTCCGGCGCCCGGATCCTCGGCACGCTCGCCCGCAGCCTGCAAGCGTCCGGTGAGCGCTGGGGCGTCGCTGCGATCTGCATCGGCGTCGGGCAGGGCCTCGCCGTGGTGCTTGAGAACGTTACTTCGGGAGTTAAGGGCTGACCATGCTGCATTTCATTGACACCGTCGGCGAGGCCGTTGCCGGCATCAAGGACGGCTCCACGGTGATGATCGGCGGGTTCGGCAACGCCGGCCAGCCGTTTGAACTGATCGACGCGCTGCTGGAGGGCGGCGCGACTGACCTGACCGTGGTGAACAACAACGCCGGCCAGGGCGACCAGGGCCTGGCCCTGCTGATCAAGGAAGGGCGGGTGCGCAAGATGATCTGCTCGTTCCCGCGGCAGTCCGACTCCTGGCACTTCGACGCCAAGTACAAGGCTGGCGAGATTGAGCTGGAGCTGGTGCCGCAGGGCAACCTGGCCGAGCGCATCCGGGCCGCCGGCGCGGGCATCGGCGGTTTCTTTACGCCCACCGGCTACGGCACCATGCTGGCCGAGGGCAAGGAAACCCGGATCATCGACGGCCGCGGCCAGGTCTTCGAGACCCCCATCCACGCCGACGTCGCCCTCATCAAGGCACTCAAGGCCGACGGCGTCGGAAACCTGGTGTACCGCAAGACCGCACGGAACTTCGGCCCGATCATGGCCGCAGCGGCCAAGCACACGATCGTCCAGGTCTCCGAGATCGTCCCCACGGGCGGCCTGGACCCGGAGAACGTCGTGACCCCCGGCATTTACGTCAACAGCATTGTCCGCGTGAACACCGCCGCCGGCAAGACAGAACAGGTGGCCTGAGATGAACGCACAGACAGCAAGCCAAACCCTGCAGACTTCGGACAAGCCGATGGGCCGCGATGACCTCGCGCGCCTGGTGGCGCGGGACATCAAGCCCGGCTCCTTCGTGAACCTTGGCATCGGCCAGCCCACCCTGGTCTCCAACTACCTTCAGCCGGAGCAGAACATCACGCTCCACACCGAGAACGGCATGCTGGGCATGGGCCCGGTCGCCGAGGGCGACGAGATCGACGGCGACCTCATCAATGCAGGCAAGATCCCCGTCACCGAACAGCCCGGGGCGTCCTACTTCCACCACGCCGACTCGTTCGCGATCATGCGCGGCGGGCACCTGGACATCTGCGTCCTGGGCGCGTTCCAGGTCTCGGCGACCGGTGACCTCGCAAACTGGCATACCGGCGCCCCGAACGCGATTCCTGCCGTGGGCGGAGCGATGGACCTGGCCACCGGCGCCAAGGACGTGTTCGTGATGATGACGCTCCTGACCCGCGAGGGCGCATCCAAGATCGTCGAGGCGTGCACCTACCCGCTCACCGGCGTGGGCTGCGTGACCCGGGTGTACACCGACAAGGCGGTGTTCCTCACGGGACCCGACGGCGTCACCGTCCGCGAAACTTTCGGCTGCACCCTCGAGGAGCTTCAGGCCCTGGTGCCGGTGCCCCTCACAGCAGCCCCCGCCGTCGCTGGTTGAGCCGGTCGAAACCCGACCCCCTCATCCCCGTTCGCGCCCAGGGGGAGGGGGCCGCAAGTGTTCGTTCGCGCCAATAGGATAGATAACCATGACCGACGCAGCAGCAGGGACCGCACCGAAGGCACGCCGCACGCCGAAAGCTGATGCTGCGCCCACGGCCAGCGACCAGTACGTGCAGTCGCTGGCGCGCGGCCTGGCCGTGATCCGCTCGTTCGACACCGACCACGCCGTCATGACCCTCACCGAGGTGGCCGCCCGCACCGACCTGACCCGCGCCACCGCCCGCCGTTTCCTGCACACGCTCGTGGAGCTCGGCTACGTCCGCACCGACGGCAAGACCTTCGCGCTCACGGCCCAGGTGCTGCAGCTCGGGTACGCCTACCTCTCCGGGCTCTCCCTTCCGCAGCTTGCCCAGCCGCACCTCGAAGAGCTGTCCCTCAAGCTGGGGGAATCCACCTCGGCCGCGGTGCTGGACGGCACGGACATCGCGTACATCGCCCGCGTCACCACGCGCCGGATCATGAACATCGGCATCACCGTGGGCACTCGTTTCCCGGCCTACGCCACGTCCATGGGCAGGGTGCTCCTCGCCGCCCTCCCGCCCGAGCAGCTGAAGGAATACCTGTCGACTGCCGAGATCAAGCCGCTCACGCCCCGCGCCATCGGCACCGTGAAGGACCTCCTGGCCGTCCTGGACACCGTGCGCGCCCAGGGCTGGTGCCTGCTGGACCAGGAGCTCGAACTCGGCCTGATGTCGGTGGCCGCACCGGTCTACCACGGCAGCAAAGCCGTGGCCGCGGTCAACGTGTCGCTCCAAGCCCAGTCCGTCGCGGCCCAGCCCGACCCTGAGGCGTTCCTGGACTCCGTGCGCAAGGAAATCGTGGCCACCGCGGAAAAGATTTCCTCGGACTTCTCCACCGGACACTGAACGCCTGACCCGGGCGGGTCCAAGAGTTCACCAGCCGTAACGCCCCCCGCTACTGCCGCGCAGCTCCGCTGGGCCATAGACTCTAGCCAACTACGTGCAGCAGCGCCGCTTTGCGAGTTCCGCCCCAAGGCAAGAGCCCCGAGGGGAAGAGCGCACGACGCGGGAGCCGCTGCACCCGTTGGAAGGGGAGTGGCGGGTGAAGCTGGGCATAGCGCGGGAACGCCGGGAGGGCGAGCGGCGGGTTGCCGCCACGCCGGAGACCGTGAAGCAGCTGGCGGGACTGGGCCTCGAGGTGCTGGTTGAGTCCCGGGCGGGGGTCTTCGCCGGGCACGGTGACGACGACTACCGCCAGGCGGGCGCCCAGATTGTGCAGGACCTCGACATCGGGGACCTCGACGTGTACGCCCATGTCCACCCGCTTGAGCCTCCGACGGCGGCGGCCTTGCGCCGGGGGGCCGTCACCGTGGGCCTGGCCTCGCCATCGTCCGAGCTGGCCACCGTCCGGGCGCTGGCCGAGGGTGGCATCACCTCGTTCGCCCTGGAGCTCGTGCCGCGGATCTCCCGTGCCCAGTCCATGGACGCCCTGTCCTCGCAGGCCCTCGTGGCCGGCTACCGCTGTGTGCTCGAGGCGGCCATCCGGTTGCCCCGGTTTTTCCCCCTCTTCATGACCGCGGCCGGAACCGTCCCGCCGGCGCGGGTGCTGGTCCTCGGCGTCGGCGTGGCCGGCCTGCAGGCCATCGGCACGGCCAAGAGGCTCGGCGCGCGCGTCTCGGCCAACGACATCAGGCCCTCCTCTGCGGAAGAGGTGACGTCGATGGGCGGCACCTTCATCAAACTGGACCTTGAAACGGCCGAGGCGTCCGGCGGTTACGCGCGGGAGCTCAGCGCGGACCGCGGCGCGCTGCAGCGCCAGCTCCTGGCTCCGCATGTCGCCGAAGCGGACGTGCTGATCACGACGGCGGCCATCCCCGGCAGGCGGGCACCGCTCCTGGTGACCAGGGAGATGGTGCAGGGCATGCGCGCGGGATCCGTCGTCGTCGATCTCGCCGCGGAGTCCGGCGGCAACGTGGAGGGCTCCCTGCCGGGCAGGGACGTGCACATTCCGACCGCCGACGGAAGAGGTGCCGTCACCCTCGTAGGGCTGAAGGACGCCCCGTCCGCCATGCCCGCAGACGCTTCGCGGCTCTACGCGAAGAACGTGGCCAACCTCCTGGCACTGATGACCTGCGACGGCACGGTGGCCCCGGAGTTCGACGACGACGTGGTGGCCGGTGCCTGCCTGACGCACGACGGCGTGGTGCGGCATGCGCAGACGGCAGAGGCACTCGCGGCGCTCGGCCAGGGAGACGAGGCCGAGAAGGCGTCCGAGAACAAGGGGGTGGTGTGATGGACGGCATCAGCCTGCTGACGATCACCGTGCTGGCGGTCTTCGTGGGCTTCGAGGTGGTTTCCAAGGTTTCCAGCACCCTGCACACGCCGCTGATGTCCGGCGCCAACGCCATCCACGGCATCATCCTCGTGGGCGCCATCATCGTCGCCGGCCAGGCCGCGCATCCCTGGGTGCTGGCCGTGGCCCTGCTCGCAGTGGTTCTCGCGACCGCCAACCTGGTGGGCGGCTTCGTGGTGACGGACCGGATGTTGGAGATGTTCCGGGGCCGCAGGGGCAACGGTGGCAGGCCGGTCCCGCCGGATGGCCACCGGCCGCGGTCGGAAGCGTCCGACAGCAAGGACGGCGCCCGGTGACACTCCTCGACCCCACCCTCACCGGGCTGCTGTACCTTGCCGCGGCCGCGTGCTTCATCCTGGCCCTCAAGGGCCTCAACTCGCCGCGAACCGCACGCCGCGGCAACCTCATCGGCGCATTCGGCGCCCTGATCGCCGTCGTGACTGTCTTCTTCTCCGCCAGGCTGGACAACGTCCCGTGGATCCTGGGTGCCATCGCGGTGGGATCCGGGGTTGCCGCACCGGTGGCCCGGCGCGTCAAGATGACCCAGATGCCGCAGCTCGTGGCGCTCTTCAACGGCGTGGGTGGCGGCGCGGCCGCGCTCGTGGCCTTGCTCGAGCTCCCGGAAGCCGACGATCCCTGGGTGCGCCTGGCCATCGTCTTCACCCTGCTGGTCGGAGCCGTGTCCTTCGCGGGCTCCGGCATCACGTTCGCTAAATTGCAGGAGCTGATGACCACCCGCCCGGTGGTGTTCCCGGGCCTGCCGGTGCTCATGGGCGGCGTGCTGCTCCTGGCGGTGGGCGCCGCCGTCGCGGTGGTTCTTGGCGGTTCCCTGGCGCTCGCGCTGGTGCTCCTGCTGCTGGGGCTGCTGGCCGGTGTGCTGCTGGTGCTGCCCGTGGGCGGGGCGGACGTGCCCATTGTGATCTCGCTGCTGAACGCCTTCACCGGCCTGGCGGTCGCGGCCTCCGGCCTGGTGCTGGGCAACGTGCTGCTGGTGGTGGCGGGCACCCTGGTGGGCGCCTCGGGCACCATCCTCACCCGGGCCATGGCGGCGGCCATGGGCCGCAGCGTCGCCGGCATCCTGTTCGGGGCCTTCCGTGGAGGTTCGACGGCGGGGTCGACGGCGGTGAGCGACCGCCCCGTGCGCTCCTCCAGCGCTGAGGACGTTGCGGTGCTCCTGGGCTACGCGCAGCGGGTGATCATCGTGCCCGGGTACGGCCTCGCCGTGGCTCAGGGGCAGCACACCGCGGCCGAACTGGCGCAGGCCCTGGAGTCCCGCGGCATCAAGGTGGACTTCGCCATCCATCCGGTGGCGGGGCGCATGCCCGGGCACATGAACGTGCTGCTGGCCGAGGCCAATGTGCCGTATGAGTCGCTTAAGGAGATGGGCGAGATCAACTCCGAATTCAAGACAGCCGACGTCGCGCTGGTGGTGGGCGCAAACGACGTCGTCAACCCCGCCGCGAAGACGTCCTCCGGATCGCCGATCTATGGCATGCCCATCCTCGAAGTCGCCGACGCGCGGCAGGTGGTCTTCCTGAAGCGCTCACTGCGGCCAGGATTCGCCGGGATCGAGAACGATCTTATGTACGAGCCGCAGACCACGCTGCTGTTCGGCGACGCGAAGGAATCCCTTACCAAGGTGCTCGGGGCGGTGAAAGCGCTGTAGGCAGCTGCAGCGGATTTCCAGCCAACGCGGTTACGATTTGAGTTCCGCAGCCTAACCGCCCTTACTGAAGTCGAAGGACACCATGACAACCAACAAAGCCTCCTCACCCCAACGGGCAGCCGTGGTTATCAACCCCGTCAAGGCCGTCGGTTCCGACCTCCGCGCCTCGCTGGTCCGCCTCTGTGACACACAGGGCTGGGCGGAGCCGCTCTGGCTGGAAACCACGGAGGAGGACCCCGGCGTCGGGCAGGCGCGCGAGGCACTGGAGGCGGGCGTCGACGTCGTCATCGCCGCCGGCGGCGACGGAACCGTGCGCTGCGTTGCCGAGGTGCTCGCCGGAACCGGCACTCCGCTGGGGCTCATCCCCCTGGGGACCGGGAATCTGCTGGCCCGCAACATGGGTGTGGACATCAGCGACCCCGTCGCAGCCGCGTACGACGTGCTGAACGGCACCGAACGCACCGTGGACGTGGTCAGGAGCAGCTTCGACCACTCCGAGGACGAGAATGTGTTCCTGGTGATGGCCGGCGTGGGCTATGACGCCGCGATCATGGCGGACACCGTGGATGTCCTCAAGGATCGCATGGGCTGGCTCGCCTACGTTGAGGCGGGAATCCGGAAGCTGCCCGGCAAGCCGGTCAAGGCCACCATTCAGGTGGACGGCAAACACCCGGTCAAGCGCCGCATCCGCAGCGTGATGATCGGCAACTGCGGCCGGATCATGGGCGGAATCGAAATTTTTCCGGAGGCCAAGATCGACGACGGTGTCCTCGATCTGCTCATTCTTGCCCCCCGCGGCAGGCTCGGCTGGCTTGGCGTGGCGGCCGGGATCTTTGGCCGGCGGAAGAACGAGACCGAATCGGCCGAGTACTTCCAGGGGAAGTCCGCAGAGGTGACCCTGGAGCACGAGCAGGAGTTCCAGCTGGACGGTGACCACGTGGGAGCCGGAAAGCACCTGGCCATCAGGCTGGATCCCGGCGCACTCAAGATCCGCATGTAGCCCGCCCGGCGTGGCAGCGGCACGGCAGCGCCGTGCTGCAGCGTCAAATGTCGACGGCGGCGGGCCGCTCCCAGTGGGCGGGCCGCCGCCGTCTGCCTTGTCCGGGCTGCTGTAATCCAGCGGGCTGGGGTCAGTCCGCGAGCAGCCTGCCCCACCTTGGTGCGAGCAAGGGGGACCCGGCAAGTTTGAGGCAGTGCCACAGGGTCACGGCCACCGAGTCCAGCACCGGAACGCCGGTTTCCGCCTCGATCTCCGCCGCGATGTTGGCGCCGTAAAGGTTGGTGCACAGGTAGATAAGGGCGTCCGGTGCGGCTGCCGCTAGGTCCAGCGAGCCCGGCCGCATTTCCTGGTCGGTGACCCGCCCGAAGGACTCGTTGTCGCTCAGGCCCAGGGCCCGGTGGCCGAGGGTCTTGATGCCGTCCCGCTCGTAGGACGCCATGATGGCGTGGTTGACGTCCTCCGTGTACGGCGTGAACAGCCCGATCCGCTCGGTGCCGAAGGACCGGAACGCCTCGAGATAGGCGAGTGTGGACGTCGTGGCCGCAACGCCGGTGGCATCGGCAATTTCCCGAACGAGCTCACGGTCATGGCCGGCTCCCAGCCACGAGCCCGAGGTGCCGTTCCAGGCGATGACGTCCACGTCCGCCGTCGCGAGCAGCCGGGCCGCTTCGCGCATGACGGCCGGATCGAACTGCTTGTCCGAGGAATCGTCGAGGGCGATCCGCGTGACGGGAATACGCGTGAAGTGGATGGTGACGTCATCCCGGTCGCCCAGGATGCGGTAGCTCTGCGGCTCCAGGCAGGTGTTGGAGGACGGCACGATCATGCCGATGCGGGTCTTACGAGTTGTGGACGGCATGGATGCTCCTACTGTGCTGCAGAGAGGGTCGCGGGGGTCGGTTCCGGTGCTGCCGCGGTGTGTTCGCGGAAGCCGTTGCGGGCCACGAAGCGGCCTACGGGTCCCGGATCGTGGAAGCCGTCGCCGTCCACCACCACGCGTCCGGCTGACACCACCACCGCGGGCCAGCCGGTGAGTGCCACGCCGTCGAACGGGGAGAAGTCCGTGCCCATGTGCAGGTTAGCGCCATCGACGGTGCGTTGTTCGGCGGGATCGAAGACCACGAGATCGGCGTCGAAGCCCTCGGCGATGGTCCCCTTGCGGGGGACGGCGTTGATCCGGGCCGGTCCGGCGGAGAAGACCTCAACGAAGTCCTCCACGGTGTTCCCGGCGGATTCCATCATCGCGCTGAACGTGACGGGCATCCGTGTTTCCACGCCGGGCAGGCCGTGCGGCATGGCACGGATGTCGTCCGTGCGCTCGCGCTTCTGGGAGAGGTCGTAGCAGGAATGGTCCGAGGAGACCGTGTGAATGGCGCCAGCGGCAAGCCGTTCCTTCAGGGCGGCAACGGTTTCGGCGCTGCGAATCGGCGGGCAACAGGCGTACCACTCCGGAAACGCCGCCCCGTATACGGAGTCATCGAGGGTGAGGTAGTGCGGGCAGGTCTCCGAGTAGGCCTCCTGGCCGCGGGCGCGGGCCTCGCTGACCAGGTCCACGGCACCGGGCGTGGACTGGTGCACGAAATAAACGGGAGCGCCCGTGTATTCGGCCATGGCCAGCGTTTCCTTGACGGAGATTTCCTCGGCCAGCTCCGGGCGCGTCCGGTGCAGGTGCTCGATGCCGATCCTGCCGTCGTCGGCATGCTGCTGCGTGCAGTCGCTGATGATGGGGTCGTGTTCGGCGTGGATATAGGTGAGGCCGTCCAGCCGGACCATCTCGCGCATCACCTTCAGGATGGTGTCCCCGTCGGCCATGGTGGTGCCGCGGTTGGTGGTGTACATCTTGACCGAGCGGACGCCCCTGGCGGCGAGCTGTTCGAGCTGCCACGGCACCGTCTCGTCCCAGCTGACCACCGAGCCGTGGAGGGCGACGTCGCAGCGGGAATCCCGCGCCAGCTCCTTCTTGTTGAGCACTGCTGCCAGCGGGGTTTCCTGGGCGTCGCGGGGTATGCCGAAGTCGATGATGGTGGTGGTGCCGCCCCACAGCGCTGCCGTGGAGGTGGTGCGGTAGTCGTCCAGGGTCCGGAAGCGTCCGGTTACCTGGGCCACGTGGCAGTGGCCGTCCACGCCACCGGGGATGACGAGCCGGCCCGTGGCGTCGATGGTGCGGGCAGCGGCGGGGGCGGGCTCGGAGGCATCGACCAGCCGGGAGATCCTGCCGTGCTGGACGATAATGTGGGCGTTCTGGCGGCCAAAGCTGTTGACCACGGTGCCGTTGGCGATGACGAGTTCTGGAGTGCGGGACATCTTTGTCCTCCTTGGGACGAAGCCGGTAGGGGAAGCTGGTGGGGCCGGTTGGACTAGTGGGACGGGGCCGCGGCGGCGTGGGCTGTGCTCTGGGCGGCGTTCTGCGCTGTGGTGAGGGCGGCGTCGAGGTTTTCCGAGAGCCCCCTGCGGGCCTTGACGGGCGGCGGTGCGAAGGCGCCGGCGCGGTGGTGTCCGGACTGGAGCCCCACCACGGCCTCCGCCATGCGGATGCCGGCGGAGATGCCGTCCACCACGGGGACGGGGATCTGCCCCCGGAGTTCGCGGGCAAGTCCGGCGAGCGGCGCACCTGCCAGGATGACGACGTCGGCCCCGTCCGCTGCGACGGCCTGCCGGCTGAGTGCCAGCAGCGTTTCCTTGAAGTCCTGCTGCACGGAGCCGATGGCGTTCAGGGATTCATTGATGGAACGGATGGATGCCAGCCGGCCCCCGAGGCCGAAGCGCTCCACGCAGTCCAGATACCACGGCCGGATCCGGTCCGAAATGGCGATGATGGAGAACCGGTGCCCCTGCAGGGCGGCCGCGCAGAGGGCTGCCTCGGTGATGCCGATGACGGGCACGTCGGCGAGTTCCTTCAGAGCCGGCATGCCGGGATCGCCGAACGCGGCCACCACGACGCCGTCGACTTCGCCGGCGTGCTCGGCAATGATCTCGGCGACGGCACAGGCGGCTATCAGGGACTCAAAGCGGGTTTCGATGTACTCCACGCTGCGCCCGGCGGTGCGGACCACCAGCTCGGTATCCGGCGAGGCGGAGCGCAGGGCCTCGGACTCGATGAGGGCGGTGACGTCGTCGCTGATGTTGGGGTTGATGACGAGCAGTTTCATTTTTTCTTCCGATGCAGCGTGGGTTCGGTTTTCTGGAAGTCCTCGGGGAACTGCTCGCGGTACTTGCCGATGTGCGACGCTGACTGGGCAGCCGCCCGGTCCGGGTCGCCGCTGGCGATCGCACCGTAAAGTTCCCGGTGTTCCTGGATCAGTTCCGGCAGGTCGCTGACGTGGCGGAAAAGCCAGTGCATGCGGCCCTGGAGGGGTTCCAGCGCCGATTTGAGGAAGTTGTTGTCGGCGATGCCGGTGATGGCGTCATGGAATTCGCTGTTGGCGCGGTGCGCCTCCATCACGGCACCTTTGGTGAGGCAGCGCTCCGCCTCATCGAGCAGGCCCTTGAGGCGGGCGAGGTCCTCCCCGGTGGCGCGGACGGCTGCCAGCCGGCAGGCCAGCACCTCGAGCGACTCCCGGACGTCGAACAGATCCTCGACGTCCTTGGAGCTGAGGCTGCTGACTTCTGCGCCCCGGGCACCGCGGTCGCTGATGAGGCCTTCCATGCGGAGCATGCGCAGGGCTTCCCGGACGGGGAGCCGTGACACATTGAATTCTGTGGCGAGATCGCGTTCCACCAGCCGCGTGCCGGGAGCGTAGTGCCCTTCAAAAATCCGGGTGCGGAGGGTATCCCGGACGGCCTCGCGGAGGGGGCGTTCCTTGTCCTGGGTCTCTTCTGCGGTAAGCATGGTGCTCCATTCGGATTCTCGGGTGACGTTGCGCTCCCGGCGGCGGGAGGAGGTGCTGCGGTGCCTAGCTTAGGCTGGCTGGCCTAGACAGGAAGCCGCTTGTTGTAGTTCAGGGTGAGGACGGAGACGCCCATGATGATGGCGGATCCGACGAAGTAAAGCAGTGCCCAGGTGTAGGAGCCGGTGGCGCCGACAATCAGTCCCACGGCGATCGGGGTGACGAAGCCGGAGATGTTGCCGCTGAAGTTCATGGCGCCGCCCAGCACGCCGGCGTTGGTCCGGCCGCCCAGGATGGAGGGGATGCTCCAGAAGAGGCCCACCCAGCGGAGGAAGAACATGACCACGGACAGCAGGACAACCGCCGTCGTGGGATCTGCGACCACCGTGACGCCTACCAGTCCGCCGATGACCACGACACTGGAGATGCCCAGGAGTGTGCGCATCACGAGGTTGGCCGAGGCGCCGGTTGCCCGCCATTTGTCCGCGATGGTGCCGCCCAGGATTTCACCCACGAAGCCGGCCCCGAAGATCACGAACGTGGACCAGCCAATGGTCTTCAAGTCAAAGCCCTTGGCCTGGGCGAGGTAGAGCGGGCCCCAGGTCAGCAGGCCGTAGAACACTCCGTTGAAGCCGAGCCAGCCGAAGCACATGGCCCAGAAGGAACGGAACTTCAGGTAAGGCAGCAGGGCGCGCTTGCCCTTGCTGCCGTCGAGCTCGGCTTCGGCATCCTCGGCAGCGTGCGAGGCTTCGATGTACTCGGCTTCGGCGGCATTGACGCCGCGGTGCTGCCGCGGATTGTCGCGGACGTACCACCAGACGGCCAGGCCCATCAGGACCGTTGCGGCACCGGCAATGACGAACGAACTGCGCCAGCTGCCGGTGGAGGCGATCAGGCCGGCGATGAGGATGCCGCCCAAGCCTGCACCCAGCGGGGCACCGGCGTCCAGGATGGTGGCACCGCGGCCGCGCTCCGACTTGTGCATCCAGATGGCGTTGAGCTTGCCGCCGGCCGGCATGACGCCGGCTTCGGTGATGCCGATGCCGAGGCGGGCGATGAACATGCTCAGGAAGCCGCCGGCCATGCCCGAGGCGGCCGTCGCGGCGCCCCAGCCAACGCAGGAGGCGGTCATCACCTTGCGGGGACCGAACTTGTCGATCAGCAGGCCGACCGGGATCTGCATGAGGGCGTAGGTCCAGAAGAATGCGGAGAGCAGCAGGCCCACAAGCTCAGGGGCGAGATTGAACTCCTTTTGGATGATGGGCAGGGCTACCGAGATGGAGCCCCGGTCGATGTAGTTGACGGAAACCAGGACGAGCAGGAGCAGGAACATTTTCCAGCGGACGTTGGTGCGCCGTTGCACGCCGTCCTTGCCGGGCTTGCCGTTGGCTGAGGGGCCGGTGGTGCCTTGAGCCTCTGCGGTCACTGTTTCGGTATTGGGAATGGACACAGCTTCTCCTTCACGGGGAAGTTTACGGACAGGGAATCGAGCTGGATGAATCTGAAATTTGTTGGGGGGTGATGCTGGTGGAGACGTGCGGCCGCGGGGTGGGCGGCGGGAATTCTGGAGGGCAAAGTCTGAGTGGCGGAAGCACTGGCGATACCTGATGTTCCTGGGATCCTGTTCGGATCTCATTTGGGATCCCGTTTTGGGATCCCAAAATCCAAGGTAGAAGTGATGCGGCCCACTGTCAAGGGTTTCGGGACAGATGGCCGCCGCCGGCCCTATTTACCGATTGTGACTGGCCAAGACCCGGACGCGCTTGAAATGCCCGGACGCAAGGGAACAAGCCGCCGGCTTCCGCCGGCGGCTTGTCTCTGGCCTGGCTACGCCGTCTAACTTGACTGCGCGGTCGCCGGACGGATCCCTTCCTCAGTCGCCGGCACATGCGCCAGGATCTCGGCGAGTTCCGCGAGCCGGTGCGCCCGGGCCGATTCGGCGGGCGTGAAAGGCTCGCCCGGGCGGTAGAAGGTGATGGGTCCGTGCCATGCCGTCGGAATCTTAAGGAGGGTCCCGGCGTCGTTCGTTTCCCCCGGAAGCTGGGCGGATTCGGCACCGGGATCGAGGATCCGTGCGGACAGCAGCTCGGCGACAGCCAGCGGAAGCTCCCCGGGAGTCGCGGCGATGCGCGCAGCGAGGCTCAGCGCCTTGGTCTGCCCGTCAGCCATCGCCAGGGCGGTGGTCGGCCACACCTGCGGATGCCTGCCGCCGCCGTCTTCAAGCGCGTCGAGCAGCTCGCGCTCGCCAAGTTCCCCGGGTGCCGACAGTACGAATTCGTCCATCACGCCGCCGCGGACGGGATGGACATGAATGCTCAGGATATTGGTGTCCAGCAGCGCCAGCGACCGGGTGATTTTCTTCAGGGAGCCGGGCTGGTCCCGCAGAACGGTCCTGGCCCGCCACAGGGCAGGAGCGGCGCCAAGCCGGCGCCGGTGCCGCAGCGCGGGCGCGTGAAGCCAGCGCCGCAGGATCCGCGCCGCCGACGGTTCCGCCACCCAGATCACCAGGACGGTGGCCGTGAGCGTGAGGACCAGGACCTTTGCCAGGTAGGGCAGGTGTGTCTGCACCACCAGGGCATGGACCAGCAGTTCGATGGGGAGCATGACGGCGACATTGGCCACCGTGAGGCGGGTCTTGGGAGGCTCGGGCATCTGGCCGCACACTTCGCAGCTCAATTCAGCCGCGGCAGGAATCGGTGCTTTAGGCTTCATGCCTTCATCGTGTCTGGCTGCTGTTACGGGAGCATTGCCCGGGGGTTCCGATCTCGGGAAGAATTTCCGGCCGGACAGGGGTTTCCTGTTGCGTCGCGCTCTGGCCAGCCATAACGGCCGAATCTACACTGAAGAGACCATCGTGCGGAGCTCCCGTGCACCGGCCAGCTCGCACGGAACACAGCCAACTCCGGAGAGCAAAATGCGCCACAGCACAGGAAATTCTGGTTCTGCACGCCGCCGTGCCGCCATCGGGCTGATCGCCCTGGCGTCGCTGCTGGTCCCGGCACCCGTCATGGCCGCCAGCCAGCCGCAGTCAGAGGACGGACACTCGGTCATCGTCCTTCCCGGCGCCAAAGGTGCTGAAGGCATCGCGGCCGGCGAAGACAACACCTTTTTCGCGGGCGACCTTGTCACTGGGGACATATTCCGCGGCGACATCCACAAGGGCACCGCGAAGAAGTTCATCGACGTGCCTGACGGCCGGGTGGCGGTGGGCATGAAGGCCGATACCCGGAACGACCTTCTCTTCGTTGCCGGCGGGCCCACCGGTCAGGCCTATGTGTACAGCACCGAGACCAAGAAGACGGTCAAGACGTACCAACTAACGAAGAAGGCGTCTTTCATCAACGACGTGGCTCTGACCTCCGATGGCGCCTGGTTCACCAACTCCCAGGCGGCTGAGCTGTACTTCGTCCCCGTTGGTCACGACGGTGGCCTTGGCAAACTCCGGACTCTGAAGCTGACAGGGCCGGCAGCCGCGCTCACGAAAGGCTTCAACCTCAACGGCATCGCCTATTCCAGTGACGCGCGCCGACTGGTGGTTTCCCACTCCGACAACAAGGCGCTGTACACGGTCAGCCCACGGACCGGGGCGAGTGCCGAAATCAAGGGCGTGAAACTGCCGAATGTCGACGGCATCCTGGTGAAGGGCAGCACGGTCTGGGCTGTGCAGAACGCCTCCAACCAGATCAGCCGCCTCCGCGTGAACTTCCACGAATCAACCGCAAAGTTGCGCGGGGTCATTAAGAGCCAGCACTTCAACGTCCCGACGACGGTTGCACTCTTCGGCGATGACCTCGCCGCCGTCAACGCCAAGTTCGGGGTTCCGAACGCGAAGACCTTCGAGGTTGTCGTGGTGGACGCGCGGGGCCGCTCGCTCGACTGACGGAGACAAACGCAACACCATCGACTCCCCGTTTCACCGGGAGGGAGGGTAGCAGCCAAGTAAACTTACAATCGGACGCCAGCGCCGCCGTCGTGAGTTCCTAACCGCTACGAAAGGCGCCAATCCACCGTGAAGCTGCTGGCCGAGATGTTCACCGTTGCTCCGGCAAACAAGGACCATCGCGTCGCCATCCGGTGCGCAGTGGGGGTCTTCGTCCCGCTGATCACCCTCGTGCTGCTGGACCGCCTGGACTTGGCAATCTTTGCGTCATTCGGTGCGTTCACAGGGATTTACGGCCGCGGTGAGCTGCACAGGAAGCGTCTGTTCATCCAGGTGCGGGCCGGGTCGCTCATGCTCCTGGTCATGCTCCTGGCCACGTTGTCGGCCCGGAGCAGCGACGCGCTGGGGCTCTCGGCGTCCGCGAGCAGCTGGCTCCTGGTCCTGGCCACCACGCTGGTTGCCGGTGCCTGCTCCTTGGTCATCGCCAGGTGGCGGCACCGGCCGGCCGGCTCCCTCTTTCACATCTTCGCCTTCGCCGCGATCGCCTCCATCCCCAACCAGCCGCCGCTGTGGCAATGCATGCTGGTGGCCCTTCTGACCACGGTCTTCTGCCTGCTGCTGGGCCTGTCCTCCCGGGTGCTGCGCAGCCGCCGGACGCCGTGGGACATGCCTCCGCCCGTGAGGATCACGCCGGACGAGCGGCGGTCCGCGTGGCTTGAGGCCGTGGGCTACCTGGTCGCGGCAGGCCTGGCCGGGTCCCTGGCAACCCTCGTGGGGCAGTGGCTTGGGTTTGGCCACAACTACTGGGCCATGGTGGCGGCCGTGGTTCCCCTGGTGGGCCGCACTACGCGGCACCGCGTCGCGCGCGGCGTCCAGAGAATCATCGGCACAGTGCTTGGCCTCATCCTGCTCGCGGGCATCCTGCTGCTGCATCCCGTGCCATGGCAGACCGTCCTCGTGATCGCACTCTGCCAGTTCGGCGCCGAGCTGTTTATCGCCCGCAACTACGTCCTGGCGCAGGTCTTCGTGACGCCGCTCGCGCTGATCTCGACCCTGTTGGCGGCTCCGGCTCACCCGGATCTCCTGCTCCGGGACCGGATCGTGGAAACGGTGATTGGCGCCGCCGTCGGTATTGCCGTGGTGCTCGCGCCTACCGCCTGGGCGCGGCTGCGGCGCTAGCCCTCATGCGGCCGAGCCTCATTCGGCCACGAGGAGGGCCTGCGGTGCCGCCTGTTTCATCCGCGTCTTGAGCCACCCGATCTGCAGGTCAGTGTCTCCCTCGCATTGCTTCACTATGCGCTGGAGTTCCTCGTCCCGGTCCCCCTGGGCGGCCTGGCCCACCAACATCCAGGTGACATCGATGTGATGGACCAGCACGTACAGGTCCTGCAGATCCAGCAGCAGGGCGAGGGGCCCCGAGCGGACCTCCGTCACGCCGTTGGCCGTCAGGCGGTGCTCCTCTTCGCCCTCGACATCTTCGCCGTAGCGTTCGATGACCGGCTTCAGGGCTTCGCGGTGGACGTCGCACTTCTTGGCCAGCGTCTGAAGGATTAAGTGCACGTCGGGCTCGTCCACGTGGCCCTCGGCGACCACCCGGAACGATGCCGCCAGGGTCGCCTCCGCCTCGTCGAGCATACCGATGTAGACAGGCAGTTTCACGGCTGGCCTCCTGTGGCAGGGCGGGATGCCGCGGTGTCCGGCGCCTTGGACGGCCCGTCGCCGGCACGCAACCTTTCGACCCGGACCGCGGCATTCTTGAAGACCGGCTGCTTGGACACCGGATCCCATTCGGTGATGGTGAGTTCGTTGGCCGCCCGGGTGGGGCTGGCGGGCGAACCACCCTCGGACGTTCCGCCGTCGGGCGTGTCCCAGTACCCGTAGTGGAACGGTGCGAAAACGGTACCCGGGCGGATGTCCCCGACCCGCACGGGCACTTCGAGGCGGCCACGGCGCGAGGTGACCCGGACGATGTCCCCTTCCTTGCAGCCGGCGCTTGCCGCGTCCTGGACGGACATTTCGATCCACGGCTCGGGGGCGGCGTCGTTCAGGCGGCGGCTGCGGCCGGTCTTGGTGCGTGTGTGGAAGTGATAAACCGTCCGGCCGGTGGTGTATCGCAGCGGGTAGTCGGCGTCGGGCTCCTCGTGCGGCGGACTGTAGTCCAGTGCCTTGAACCACGCCTTTCCGGGCTGGACCGTTGCCTTGTAGACGGTTTCGCCGGTGGTGGCGCCGGTGAGGAGATCGTGCCCGTAGGACTCGCAATACTGCGGGGTGGTGGGGAATTCGCCGTCGGTGTAAAGGCGCTCGATGCCGTCCGGATGCGCATCGGTGCAGGGCCACTGGATGCCGCTGCCGCCCTTCAGTTTCGCGTAGCTGAGCCCGGTGTAATCGCAGGGCCGGCCGCGGGAGCACTCCTTCCATGCTTCAAAGCCGTCTTCCGGGCCCGACCAGTCAAGCAGCGGCCGGCCGTCCTTGTCTTTGAACTCCATCCGGCGCGCATAGTCGAGGAAGACATCAAGATCACTCTTCGCCTCGCCCGGCGGATCCACGGCCTTTTCGGACAGATGGACGGTGCGGTCCACGTTCGTGAACGTTCCGGTCTTCTCGCCCCAGGCCGCGCATGGGAGGACGACGTCGGCGCACTGGGCGGTCTCGGAAAGATAGATGTCCTGCACCACCAGGAAGAGGCTGTCCTTCCGGAGGATGTCCCGGATCCGGCTCAGCTGCGGCATCGACACTGCCGGATTCGTCGCCGAGATCCACAGCAGCCCGATCGATCCCTGCTCGGCGTAGCGGAAGATCTGCAGGGCATGGGTGGGAGATGCCCAGTGCGGGATGATGCCGGGGTCCACGTTCCAGATACCGGCCAGCTCCCGGACGTGCTCCTCGTTCTCCCAGTTGCGGAAGGCGGGCAGATCGCCGTCGGCGCCGCATTCCCGGTTGTTCTGCGCGGTGGGCTGGCCGTTCATCTGCAGGACGCCGCGGCCGGGGGAGCCCAGCATGCCGCGGAGCAGATGCAGGTTATTGACCTGGCAGGCCGATGCCGTGGCGTGGGCCGACTGGTAGAAGCCCTGAAGCACCGTGGAGAGCACCCTGTCGCTCGTACCGAAAATTTCGGCGGCGCGGCGGACGTCCGCAGCGTCCACACCGCACGTTTCGGCAACCCTTTCCGGCGTCCAGGGGTCCACCACGCTGCGCAGCTGCTCCACGTTGGCCGTGTGCCGCTCAATGTAGTCCTCGTCGATCCAACCGTTGGTGAAGAGTTCGCGGATCAGGCCGTTCATCAGCGCAAGGTTCGTCCCCGGATGAACCGGCAGGTGCACCTCGGCGCGGCGGGCCACCTCCGTGTCGCGCGGATCCACGCACACCAGCCGCGGCGGGTTGGGGCCGTCCAGCCGGTCCAGCACCCGTGACCAGAGAACCGTCTGCGTCTCGGCCATGTTGTGGCCGTACAGGAACATGGCGCTGCAGTGGTCTATGTCCGTGTAGCTGCCCGGCTGGCCGTCCGCGCCGAAGGATTCCTTCAAGGCCGCGGCGGCAGTGGCGGTGCACAGCCGCGTGTTGCCGTCCATGTGCGGCGTTCCGATCCCGGCCTTGCCAAGGATTCCCAGGGCGTAGTACTCCTCCAGGAACAGCTGGCCGCTGGTGTAGAAGCCGTGGCTGAGCGGTCCCTTGCTGGCCAGCAGGTCCTTGCTCCGGTCCACGATCCGGCCCATGGCGGTGTCCCAGTCCGTCTCCACGAGCTGGCCGTCCACCCGGATCAGCGGGCGGGTCAGCCGGTCCTTGTGAGTCTCGCCCTGCCAGCTTCCGTACAGCCCCTTGGGCCCCAACCGGCCGCGGTTCACCCGGTCCTGCACGCGGCCGCGGATGCCCACCATGCGGCCGTCCTTGACGGCGATGTCACACCCGCAGCCGTTGCTGCACAGGACGCAGGCCGACTGCACCCACTGGTCCACGTCGTCCCCGGTCAGCCCCTCCGCCAGGAACTGGTCCACCCGCTCGGGCCAGTCCTGGCCGCTCCCATAAGGTGTTCGCTCGCCCCAGATCTCCGTAATCCGGTCCGTCATCGGTTCACCCTCCAGCGATGGTAAGTGCGCTTGGTGTTCCTAGAGTACTCGCCGCCCTCGCGCGTTTGACCGGCCCTGGCCCGCACGACCGGCCCTGGCGGGGCCGGTCATGCGCTCAAGGGCCGGTCAAACGGAGATCAGGTTCGTGCCGCAGTGATCGCGTGGGGGACGGTCGCCAGTGCGACGACGGCCAGGAGGGCCGCAGCGCCGAAGACGTAGAAGCCCCACGGGTACGCGATGCCTGCCGCCACCAGCGTCCCGGTCACGGCAGGGCCCATGATGGCGCCAAAGCGTCCCACGCCGGCGGCGAAGCCGAGGGCGGTCCCGCGGAGCCGGGCCGGGAAGAGCTGGCTGACCCAGGCATAGACCAGGACCTGCGAGCTGAAGACGAAGACGCCTGTGACAAAGACGGCGGCGTTGAGGAGGAACTCGCTCTGGATTTTGACGCTGAGCACGGCGAGGAAAACGGCGGAGAGGCCAAACCAGAGCAGGACGATCTTCTTGGTGCCGTGCTTGTCCGCCAGGATGCCGGCCACGATCAGGCCCACCACGGCGCCGACGTTGAGCACGAGCAGCAGGACCAGCCCGGTGCTTACGGTGTATCCGGCAGCGGACATGAGTTGCGGCAGCCAGGTATTCAGGCCGTACACGAGGAGGAGCCCCATGAACGATGCCACTGCAATGCCGAGTGCCACCAGCGGATAGGGCTTCTTTGTGAGGTCGCGGAAGCTGGCGCGTTGGCCGGCCGGATCGGCGGGCAGCAGGGACGCAGGCGCAGCCTCGGGCTCGGCGGCGGGGACTGCGATCGGGCGGTGTGTGCGGGCGTTCGTCTGGGGCGGGCGGACTTCCGCGTCCTGGAGTTCGGCGCCCTCCTGCGCATGTACAGGGGGCAGTGTTTCCGGGAGCCGGAACCAGAGGAACGGCACCAGAACGAAGCCGGCAAGTCCGCCCACCACGAACATGATGCGCCAGTCCGGCACCACCATGATGGCTAGAAACGCAGTGGCCACGGCGCCCACGTGGTAGCCGGTCATGGTCCGGGTAGTGGACTTCCCGGCGGTGCCGGCCGGGGCGTAGTCGTTCATGTACGCCAGTGCAGCCGGCAGGCAGGCGCCGAGGCCCACGCCGGCGAGGAGCCGGAAAACGCCGAACATAGCCACGTTGGGGGCGAACACCACGGCGATGGTGAAGAGGGAGAACCAGGCTACGCACGCCACGAGCAGGCGGCGGCGTCCGAACCGGTCGGAGAGGGGAGCAATGAACAGCGCGCCGATGCCCACGCCAACGAGGGAGATGGTGGCTGCATAAGTGGCTCCCACGGCGTCGAAGCCGAGTTCGTGGGTCTTGATCAGGGTGGGAATGACGGTGCCCAGCACCACCAGGTCGAATCCGTCCAGCATCATGGCCAGCCAGCAAAGCCAAACGGGCCACTGTGAACGGCGGGCGACTGAGAGCGTTGACATCGGAACCTCGTTGTTCGGGTTGAGTTGTTCGGGTGGAGCCTGTCTGTGGGGGCTGTCCGGAGCCACTGCTTCGAGCCATAGGTCCGAGTAGTGGTCTCGAGTGACTGTCCGGCAGCGGAAACTGCGCAACTGGTCGGGCGGCCGCGCAGGCCGCGGCGTCGTCCGACATGAGAGTTGTATCACCCACGGGTGTAATCTGGGACAATTTATACCGTTGAATGGAAGCAGAACGCCTTGGCCAACTCAG
Organism: Arthrobacter sp. 05T444; assembly: GCF_056395905.1. Lineage (NCBI taxonomy): Bacteria > Bacillati > Actinomycetota > Actinomycetes > Micrococcales > Micrococcaceae > Arthrobacter > Arthrobacter sp. 05T444. The sequence goes on along the minus strand of NZ_JBFTKK010000004.1, from coordinate 89,817 downwards.
TTTCCGGAGACTCGGTGGTGGACCGGGTGGTCCGCGTCATCGCAGCCTTTCCCGAGGGTGTCAGCGTCCTGCAACTCTCGGAGCTGGCCGAGCGGGCGGGGCTGCCCCTCACCACGGCCCACCGGCTGGTCCGGCAGCTGGCACAGCACGGCCTGCTCGAGGCCGGGGCCGGCGGCTCGGTGCGGTTGGGCCTGCGGCTGTGGGAGCTGGTCAACCGCAATTCGCCCACCCTGGCGCTGCGCCAGGCGGCAATGCCGTTCATGGAAGACATCCAGCATGTGCTCAACCAAAACGTGAACCTCGCCGTGCTCGACGGCTGGGAGGCGCTCTTTGTGGAGCGCCTGTCCCACCGTGGTTCCGTGGCAAACCGTGCCCAGATCGCCGGGCGCCTGGCCGTGCACGTGTCCTCGGCCGGGCTGGCGCTGATGTCGCACCAGCCCCGGTCCGTCCAGACGGAATACCTTGAGCAGTTCACTGATCCGGCCGGAAAGGTGACGGCGGAGGAACTCCGGGCACTGCTCAGCGAGGCCGCCCATCAGGGTTATGCCCAGCTGGCCGGTGTGATCGACCCCGATACGTGGGGCATTGCGGTCCCCGTGCTGGACGGCCGGAAACTGGCGGTCGCCGCGCTCGGCGTAGTTGTTCCCCTGCGGGAGGTGCGGCTCCAGGCCCTGGTCCCGGCGTTGCAGACCGCGGCCCGCGGCATCGGGCGGCGGCTTGGTGACGCCGGCACGTTGACTCAATTCCGATCAACGGAATCCTTGTAACGCCGAACACACTCCCCGGCGCACACTGTTAGCCACAAGAACTTACGGCCCAGTGGTCCAGAGTGATCCAGCAGAGGGCCCCGCGACGAAGCGAGGAACGACATGGCAGCACGCAAAATCATCACCACCCAGGTGGCCATCATGGGCGCAGGCCCCGCCGGCCTCATGCTTTCCCATCTGCTGGCGACGGCGGGCATCGAATCCACTGTGATCGAGATCCGCAGCCGCCAGGAGATCTCCGAGACCGTTCGCGCCGGCATCCTGGAACACGGCACGGTCAACATGCTCGTGGACAGCGGAGTCTCCGACCGGGTGCTCCGCGACGGCGACAGGCACGATGGCATCGAACTGCGCTTCAACGGTGAGAGCCACCGCATCGACTTCAAGGACCTGGTGGGGGAGAGTGTCTGGCTCTACCCGCAGACTGACGTTTTCATGGACCTCGCTGCCCGCAGGGAGGCCGACGCCGGAGACGTCCGCTACAGCGTCACGGACACCACGGTGCACGACATCGAGGGCAATCCCAGGGTGTGGTTCACGGACGCCGACGGGGTTGAGTACGAACTGCAGGCAGACTTCATCGCCGGCGCGGACGGTTCCCGCAGCCATTGCCGGTTCCAGATCCCCGAAGCGCACCGCCAGTGGTACTTCCACGAGTACCCCTTCGCCTGGTTCGGCATCTTGGCCGAGGCGCCCCGCAGCTCCGACGAACTCATCTATGCCAACTCTGAGAAGGGTTTCGCACTGATCAGCCAGCGCACGGAAACCGTCCAGCGGATGTACTTCCAGTGCGACCCGAACGAGGACGTGAACAACTGGAGCGAGGAGCGGATCTGGGAGGCCTTCCGGAGCCGGGTCAATGGCAACGGTTTCGAGCTTAAGGAAGGGCCAGTGATCGATAAGATGGTCCTGAAGTTCCGCAGTTTCGTCCACACGCCAATGCGCCACGGCAAGCTCTTCCTGGCCGGGGATGCCGCGCACACCGTGCCGCCCACCGGCGCCAAGGGCCTGAACCTGGCGATCCACGACGTCAAAGTGCTGTTCGAGGGCCTCGACAGCTTCTACAGGACCGGCTCGTCGGTCCTGCTGGATTCGTACAGCGACCGCGCCCTGGACCGCGTGTGGAAGGCGCAGCAGTTCTCGTACTGGATGACGTCCATGCTGCACACCCCGGCGGACGCCGATGATTTCTCCCGGGCGCGCCAGCTGGGCGAGCTCAACTCGGTGGTGTCGTCCCGGCACGGGCAGGCCTACCTTGCCGAGGCCTACACGGGCTGGCCTTCCGCCTAGCTCGGTCCGCATCCCTCTCTCCGCACAACCGGCCCCGGCCAGGGCCGGTCAAGCTGCAGGCCGCCGTCGGGGATTAACATCGGTCCATGGAAGCCATAACCATCATCGGGGGCGGCGTTGCCGGCCTGGCGCTCGCCGCGGGCCTGGACCCTCAGCGCTTCGACGTCACTATCCACGAGCAGCGGCCCGGTCCGCCCACGGTGGAATCGTCTCTCGCCATGTGGCCGGAGGCGCAGAGTGCGCTGGCGCTGCTCGGGATCCTGCCGCACATCAGGGGCGTGGCCGCTACGTTCGGCGGGATGGCCCTGCGGGATGCGGCAGGCAATTCCTGGATCTCGCCGGAAGTGCGCGGAGTGCTGGGCGTGTCCCGGGCCGACCTCCTCGGGCTGCTCGGGGCCGCGGTTCCCCGCAGCGTGCGCCGGGTGGCGACGCGGGTGGAGGACATACCGGCGTCGGGGCCGCTGGCGTCAGGCCTGCTGGTGGGTGCCGACGGTGTCCACAGCGTGGTCCGGCGCGCCTTCTGGGGTGGACGCTCGGAAGCCACGCAGTCGCCCTACCTGGCGTTGCGAGGTGTCCTTGCCGATCCGGTCGCCGCGGATTCCGGCGGCGAATACTGGGGCCGGGGGAAGCTGTTCGGCATTACGCCGGCCTCGGGCGGCAGGACCTACTGGTACGCCTCATTCCGTTCGGACCTTGGACCGTCAGGCGTCGACGTTGCCGAGGCGCTGCAGCAGACCCGGGGCCGGTTTGCGGGAAGCGCGCCCGCCATCAGGCAGGTGCTGGAAACGGCCACTCCGGCGACGTCCCTCGCCCAGCGGATCTGGACGGTTCCAATCCTCGGCAGCTATGAACGGCCGGGTGCTGTGCTGGTGGGCGACGCCGCGCACGGCATGACGCCGAACCTTGGGCGGGGCGCCTGCGAGGCGCTGGTGGACGCCGTCACCCTGGCCGAGCTGCTGAACTCGCGGTCCGTTGCTGAGGCGCTCAGGGCCTACAACAGGAAGCGGGTCCTGCGGACGCAGCTGCTGCGCCTGGGCTCCTCCGGCATGACGCGCCTCGCGCTCGCCGAACGTGCGCAGCCCGTCCGCGACCGGCTGCTTAGGCTCGCCACCCAGCAAAGCCCGGCAGGCGCCGTCGGGCGTTCCTGACCCGGACGGACGGTCCCGGCCCGCACAGGCGGCCCTGGTCCCGGACGGACGGGCAAGGGCCGGTTACAGAGTGGATGCCCGACGGCGGTGCCCTAGTCCTGCTCCAGCGTCTCCGTGAGGTGGTGCGTGGGGATCCGGTCGCGGTCGTAGGTGATCTCGGTGTAGCCGTGCGGCTCTGGTTTGCCGTGCGCACTGAGGTTCACGAACACAATCTCCTCGATGGTGAGAATGCTCTGGCGCGTGATCATGTTGCGCACCTCGGCGCGCATGGTCAGCGAGGTGCGCCCGAAACGCGTGGCGGTCAGGCCCATTTCGATCAGGTCGCCCTGCACCGCGGAGCTGACGAAGTTGATCTCGGAGATGTATTTGGTGACCGCACGGCCGTTGCCCAGCTGGAGGATGGCGTAGATCGCCGCCTCCTCGTCGATCCACTTCAGCAGGCTTCCGCCGAACAGCGTGCCGTTGGCGTTGAGGTCCTCGGGGCGCACCCATTTGCGCGTGCGGAAAGTGATGTCTGCGGTTGCCATACAGCGAGATTAGCCGACGGCGGCCGGCCGGCTCCGAGTGTGACGGCCGCGGCCTTGCCCCGGGCCGGTCTTGCGGGCCAGGGCCGGTTGTGGGCATGAGGGCGGGTCAAGCCATGGCCGTGTGCGCCGCGCTGTGGGAGTCGATGGACTTGGCGTAGCAGTAGGAGTGCTCGACGCCGATGTAGGGGCCGAAGTTGGACACCGGTTCGAAGCCGGAGTTCTCGTAGAAGTTCCGGCCGTCCGGCTGGGCCGAGCCGGCTTCGGCCGTGACGCGGGTGATGCCCTGGGCGTGGGCCTCCGCCTCGAGGGCCGCCAGGATGGAGCTGGCCACGCCGGAGCCCCGGGTGTAGGGCAGAACGTAGAGGCGCTTGATTTCGGCGGTGTTCGAATCGAGTAGCCGCAACCCTCCACAGCCCACCGGCTGGCCCGATCCCTTGTCGTACGCCACCAGGAAGACGGCGGTGTCCACCTCCGACGGCTTCGGCCCGGGCTCGTGGTCGGTGCAGCCGAAGCGGGCATCGAGTTCCGCCTGCTGCGCCGCCCGCAGATCGGCACCCACCGGGTTGGACCAGCTGACTTTCCGAATGTTGAGCCTGGGATTGGTCTGCATCTCTGCCTCGATTCGCCGAAGGGTTATGCATATCAAGCCTAGGTGGCCGCCGTTTCCGCCGTGTTTCCCGTGCGTAAGCGTCCAGAGAACAGTGCCGCAACCAGGCCGCCGGCTACCCTGCCGAGCGTCCCATCGGGTCTTCGGCAGTGGGGTCAGCCAGGGCCAGGCCGCCCACGGGGCTGGCATCCCAATGGATCAGGGTCCAGCCGGCGTCGGGATCGCCTTCCAGTGCCACAATGCCGGTGTTCGCGAGCACGTGCCGCGCCGCAAATTCCATGTCGATGTTGTCCGCCCGGAGGCCTGCCCAGACGCGGATGGCGGCCCCGTGGCTGACGATGGCCACGGCACCGGGGTCCGAGGCTCCGGCGGTCACTTTGGCGATCGCGGCATCGTAGCGCTCGAAGAACTCGTGTCCGTTCGGGCCGGCAGGCATCCGCTTGCCGAAGTCTTTGTTGGCCCAGGCGAAGACCGTTGTCATGTACCGCCGGTGAGCCTCGTGGTCCGTGAGCTTTTCAAGGGCGCCGGCCTCGATTTCATGGATTCCGTCCAGCACCTTGACGTCCAGCCCGAGTTCGCGGCCCAACGGCGCCGCGGTGATCTGGGTCCGGAGCAGCGTGGAGGCGTATAGCGCACTGATCGGCTCTTTCACAAGCGCCTTCGGCAGAGCTTCCGCCTGGCGTTCTCCAAGTTCCGTCAGCCCGGGTCCGGGGTGGGCGGTGTCCAGCTGCCCCAGCACGTTCCCGGGCGTCTCTCCGTGGCGGATGAGCAGGAGCCTCATGGTTCGCATTCCTTTTCGTCGTCGTGAAGGTGAGCGGGACACGCTGGAAACGCGGCCGGAAACGGCGGCGGTGCCGGGCAGCGAGGCCCGGCACCGCCGTCGTACTTTATTTCAGGTGGTCCACCAGCTGGTCCGCGATGCCCGTGTACTTGCCCGGCGTCAGCGCGAGCAGGCGGGCCTCGGCATCCGCCGACAGCCCGAGGCTCTGGACGAATTCCTGCATCCGGGCGGCGTCCACGCGCTGCCCGCGGGTGAGGTCCTTGAGCCGCTCGTACGGGTTTTCCATGCCTTCGACGCCGGCAATCGCCTCGGCGCGCATGACCATCTGGATCGCTTCGCCCAGGACTTCCCAGTTGGTGTCGAGGTCCCCGGCGAGCACGTCCTCTGCCACGTCAAGGCGGTCAAGGCCCTTGGCCACGTTGGAGATCGCCAGCAGTGAGTGGCCGAATGCCACGCCGATGTTGCGCTGGCTGGAGGAGTCCGTGAGGTCGCGCTGCCAACGGGAGGTCACGAGGGTTGAGCCCAGCACGTCCAGGAGCCCGGAGGAGATCTCCAGGTTGGCCTCGGCGTTTTCAAAGCGGATCGGGTTGACCTTGTGCGGCATCGTGGAGGAGCCGGTGGCGCCCGCCACGGGGATCTGCGCGAAGTAGCCGATCGAGATGTAGCTCCAGATGTCCGTGCACACGTTGTGCAGGATCCGGTTGAAGCGGGCGACGTCGGCGTAGAGCTCGGCCTGCCAGTCGTGGCTTTCGATCTGGGTGGTCAGCGGGTTCCAGGTCAGGCCCAGGCCCTGGACGAACGACTTGGAGACCTGCTGCCAGTCGGCACCGGGAACGGAGGCGACGTGGGCGGCGTAGGTGCCGGTGGCACCGTTGATCTTGCCGAGATACTCGGTCTTGGCGATCCGGTCCAGCTGGCGGGTCAGGCGGTGCGCGATGACCGCGAGTTCCTTGCCCAGCGTGGTGGGCGTGGCCGGCTGGCCGTGGGTGCGGGACAGCATGGGGACGGCGCGGTTGTCCTCGGCCATCTTGCTGATCTGGGCCACGAGGGCCCGCGCGGCCGGCAGCCACACGTCCTCCACAGCACCCTTGACGCCGAGCGCATAGGAGAGGTTGTTGATGTCCTCGGAGGTGCAGCCGAAGTGCACCATGGCGGTCAGGTTCTCGATGCCGATCGCGGGAAGGCGGCGGCCGATGTAGTATTCCACGGCCTTGACGTCGTGGACCGTGACGGCCTCGATTTCGGCTAGTTCGGAGACGGAGGCGGCGTCGAATTCGGTGACGATCTTGCGGAGCCGGTCCTGCTGGTCCGCGGTGAGAGGACCAGCGCCGGGAAGGACGTTGTTGCTGGTCAGGTGGATGAGCCACTCCACCTCGACGGCCACGCGGTCGCGGTTGAGGGCGGCCTCGGACAGGTAGTCAACGAGGGGCGCGACGGCGGACTGGTAGCGGCCGTCCAGCGGGCCGAGCGCAATCTGTTCCGGAGACGCGGCGAGGGCCAGGCGTCCGGAGGGCGTACGGGTATCAGCTGTGGCGGCAGTTTCAGGCATGCCCTGATTCTTTCACGAACTTCTGCGCCGGCTAAAGCGCGCGGTTCGTTGTGACTTCTCCCCAACAGGACGCACCCCCGACGTCTGTCCACATAGCCGACGGCGGGTGTTCCGGAGCGCAGCCACGCTCCGTAGCGTCGGAGGCAGGAGGGAAAACCGCGGGTGCCGGGTGCGGCAGAAGAAGGAGGAGTAACCGGATGAGTGCCAGCATCAGCGCGGCTGACGCCGCGGCGTGTTCATCACGCAGCTTTGAAGTCCAATTGCTGGCGCGGCGTTTGGAGGAGTGCGCAGGACAGGTTGAGGAGGCGCTTTCACGGCTGTCGCGCCTGCAGCTGTCTGGCTGGCAGTCACCGGCGGGCAGGGCGTTCCGGGAAAGCGCAGGACTGCAGGCCGGAGCCCTGCGCCGGGCCCGAGAGCGGATGGACTCGGCCGCTGCGTCCGTGCGAAGGCACGCCAACAATGTGTCCTTGTCCTCCCCGCGGACTGCGGCTGGCGGGTTCTGATGGCCGAACTTACGCCGTCTGAAAGTGGAGGCCCGCTGCTGCCGGTCGAGCCGGCCTCGGACGGATTCCTTTTGGTACGCGGCGGTGCAGGCGGAATCGCGTTCCAACTCGAGGAACTCTCGGCAGGGGCGACCGAGCTCAACGCCCTTGCCCGGGATCTGGCTGCCGTGGAACTGGATGCGCATAGGGTCTGGACGGCACTGGGCCCGTACCAGAATGATTCGCCGTCCAGCGGGATGGAAGCAGTCACGGGCGTCTGGGAAGGACGGCGTGCCGTCGCGGCCGTGCGCGAGGAACTGCAGGACATCGCCAGCCAGGTTCAGGCGTGCAAGCGCGACTATGAAGCCGCCGAACAGCGAAGCCTGGCCAGCCTCCGCTCCGGCATCGATGCGCTGAGGCTCCTGCCGGCTCAAATAATGGATCTGCATCTCGGAGGCCTGGGCGATCCCCTCCGCGCGGACTTTAGCAGGCTGCTGAACCGGGACAGCATGGAGGAGGTGGCGGGCAACTACGCGGTCCTCCTTGCCCTATTGGGGGTGAATTCTCCGGCCCTCCTCGGAGCCGTCACTATGGCGGCGGCCACCGGGATGAAGGGATCCGGCGTCCCCGATGTCATCCGCATGCTTGCCGGCGGTGTGATGCCGCAACTCAGGCCTCGCCCTGTCACTGCAACAGCAGCATCCACGTCGGCGATCACCCTTGACGCTTCGCCTGCCGGCCTTCTGGTCAGGGCCGAGACCGTGGATGAGGACGGCCTCGGCAAGATCGAGATCATCCGGACGGAACAGGGCGGTCACGAGGCTTTCATCGTCATCATTCCCGGCACGCAGCCGGGTGCCGCAGGCGGTTCCAACCCCTTCGACGAGTACGGCATCGCCGAAGGCCTGGGGTATGGCTCTGAACACACGGGGGCCGCGATCCGGGACGCGCTGCGGCAGGCCGGCGCGGAGGCTGGTGCCCAAGTCGTGGCCGTCGGCTACAGCCAGGGCGGAATTCACGCCATGAACCTCAGCCAAGATAAGGCTTTCCTCGCGGAATATGACCTCAAGTACGTGCTGACGGCAGGATCACCGGTAGGCGGCATCAACCCCGAGCCGGGCATTAGCACGCTGCATCTCGAACATCGTCAGGACTGGGTTCCGGGAGCGGACGGGGTGCCCAGCCCCGACACGCGGGACCGCGTTACGGTGACAGTCCAAAACCGGGTGCTGACGCCTCTGGGGGAGGAGCCCGGTCTGGGACCGGGCCACAGACTGGCCAACTATGAAGCCGGCGCCAGGGCCATCTCGGAGAGCGGCGACGCGTCGCTCGTGGCGTCCACCGCCGCGCTTGCGGGCGTCGTGGGCGCCGGCGGAGCGGCAACCGCCACTCGCTTCCAGCTGGTCCGCGCACCGCAAGCGCCGGTAGCCACACGGCGGTACGTGGACCGGCGATTGCCCAGGCAAGCGGACATCCGGCCCACCGGCGGCCGATGAACCCCTGTCATTGCGCTTTTACCGGCGGCGCGCCCCGGGGATCCTGTCGGCCACCAGGGAAATGATGGTGATGACGATCGCCGCCAGCACGGCCGTCCAGAAGAAGGAGTCAATCGTGAAATGCACCGGCGTGTAGCTGCTGATCCAGGACGTCAGGTACAGCATGGCCGCATTGATCACGATCGTGAACAGCCCGAGCGTGAGGATGGTGATGGGCAGGGACAGGAAGCTGATGACGGGCCGGACGAAGGCGTTGACCACGCCGAAAATCAGCCCAATGAACAGGTAGGCCAGGATGATGCCGATGGCGTTGGTGCCCTGGCTGACACCCGTCTTGGCCACGGCCTCGGTGGTGGCCGCAGTGGAGATGTCCAGTCCGGGCAGAATCCAGCTGGCAATCCACAGCGCCAGTCCGTTGATGAGCACCCGCACGATGAAAGATCGCATGCGCCCATGCTGTCACATCGAGCTTGGAACGGGTCCGCGGGCGGAGACCCTCCGCCTCGGGTCGCAGGACTGGGGTCCGGACGGTGCCCCGGGTCCGGCCGGAGCCGGGTCACAGAAAGGGCGAAGTAGGCTAGTTGGCATGACTTCATCAGAGACCATGGCGGGCGGCGTCAGGCCGAGACCGGTAGTTGACCGGCTGCCCCGCTACGCCGCAGGCAAGCCGCCCGTCGCCGTCGACGGGCTGGCCAGCTACAAACTGTCGTCCAACGAAAACCCGTTGCCGCCCATTCCGGCCGTCGTCGAGGCCATTGCGGCCCAGACCGACTTCAACCGCTACCCGGACCCGCTCAGCACGAAGCTCCGGACCGCGCTCGCCGAATTCCTGGACGTGCCCGCCGAGGACATCGTCACCGGCGCGGGCAGCCTCGGCGCCCTTAACCAGTTGCTGACCACTTTTGCGGGCCAGAACGACGACGGCAAGGCCGACGAAGTCATCTACGCCTGGCGGTCGTTTGAGGCCTATCCCATCTGTGTAGGTCTGGCAGGTGCCGAGAGCGTCCGGATTCCCCTCACGGCGGATGGCAGGCACGATCTCGATGCCATGGCCGCGGCCGTCACGGTGCGCACCAAGGTGATCCTGCTCTGCACACCGAACAACCCCACCGGTCCCATCCTGACGGCTGAGGAAACCGAGCGCTTCATCAACGCCGTTCCCTCAGATGTCCTGGTGGTCATCGACGAGGCTTACCAGGAGTTCGTCCGGGCGGAGAACGCCGTGGACGGGATCCGGATGTACCGGAAATACCCCAACGTCGTGGTGCTCAGGACCTTCTCCAAGGCGCACGGACTCGCGGGCCTGCGCGTCGGCTACAGCATTTCGCAGCCTGAGCTGACCCAGCACCTGCGGGTCGCTGCCACCCCCTTCGCGGTGTCCCAGATCGCCGAGCAGGCCGCGGTGGTGTCGTTGCAGAATTTCGACCAGGTTGTAGAAAGGGTACAAAGCCTCGTGGATGAGCGGGACCGTGTGACGGCCGGTCTGCGAGCCCTGGGCTGGTTTGTGCCGGAAGCCCAGGGGAACTTCGTGTGGCTGGATCTGGGCGAGAACAGTGCTGAATTCTCCCAGTTGGCGGGGGAACGGGCGCTTTCCGTGCGCGCTTTCGGCACCGAGGGCGTACGAGTCAGCATCGGCGAGCCCGAGGCAAACACCCGCTTCTTGGAACTCTGTGCAATCTATACAAAACCGCCACGGCGTTCCTAGCGCTTAACAAACGTCCGGGCCTACCTACGCCGGATAAAGTAAGGAACAGTAAGCCAAAAATATATGCCGCATCCGGAATGCATTCCCGATGCGGCATATATCCCAGCGACATTGCAACGCATCCGGATGCGGCAAGCAAGGAGACGGCATGGGCGCCACACATCTGCCCTCCACCGAGTTCGACGGAACCGAGGTGGACGACCAGCTAGAGGCCGAAGCCGAGGCTGCCTTGGGCGAGCCCCGGACCGAAATGGTCCAGCTGCTTGGGCCGGACGGCACACTCGGGACGGACTCCGTATTCTCCGAGTACGCCGAAAGGCTGGACGCCGAAAAGCTTCGCGGCTTCTATGCCGACATGGCGGCCATCCGGCGCTTTGACCAGGAGGCCACGGCCCTGCAGCGCCAGGGCCAGCTGGCCCTTTGGGTTCCGCTGACGGGGCAGGAGGCCGCGCAGATCGGGTCTGGACGCGCGAGCCAGCCGCAGGACTACATCTTCCCCACGTACCGCGAGCACGGTGTTGCCCTCACGCGGAACGTGGACCTGGCGGAGCTTTTGCGGCAGTTCCGCGGCATCTCCAACGGCGGCTGGAACCCCAAGGACACCAACTTCCACTTGTACACGCTGGTCCTGGCTGCGCAGACGCCGCACGCCGTGGGATACGCCATGGGAATCCAGCGCGACCAGCGGTTGGCAGAGGCGAACGGCCTGGCTGACTCCCAGCCGGCTGAACCTAAGGCCGCCGTCATGGTCTATTTCGGCGACGGTGCCAGTTCCGAGGGCGACGTCCACGAATCCATGGTGTTTGCCTCCTCCTATAAAGCGCCGGTGGTTTTCTTCTGCCAAAACAACCACTGGGCCATCTCAGTGCCCACTGCGGTGCAGACGCGGATCCCGCTGTCCAACCGTGCCAAGGGTTACGGCTTCCCGGGCATCCGCGTGGACGGCAACGACGTCATCGCCGTGCACGCCGTCACCGAATGGGCCCTCGAGCATGCGCGCCAGGGCAACGGCCCGGTGCTGATCGAGGCCTTTACCTACCGCGTCGGCGCCCACACCACAGCGGACGACCCCACCAAGTACCGGGAGTCCTCCGAGGAAGCGCTGTGGCGGGCCAAGGACCCACTGGAGCGACTCGAGAAATACCTTCGCTCCGAGGACATGGCCGATGACTCCTTCTTCGCGAAGGTCGCGGCTGACGGCGACGAACTCGCCGCTTACATCCGCAAGTCCACGTACGATTCCGAGACCCCGGACATCAGGACTGCCTTCGCCAATACCTACGTGGAGGCCCACCCGCTCGTAGCCGAGGAACTGGCCTGGTTCGAGGAATACACCGCCGGATTCGCCAGCGAGGACGCCGCAGAAGGGGCTGGCCACTGATGACCACCATGACCATTGCCAAGGCCATCAACGAGGGCCTGCGCGCCACTCTCAGCAACAACCCCAAGACCCTGCTGATGGGCGAGGACATCGGGCCGCTAGGCGGCGTCTACCGCGTCACCGACGGCCTGATCGGCGAGTTCGGTGCCGACCGCGTGGTGGACACCCCGCTGGCGGAATCCGGCATCATCGGCACCGCGATCGGCCTGGCCCTGCGCGGTTACCTGCCCGTCTGCGAGATCCAGTTCGACGGTTTCGTGTTCCCCGGCTTCAACCAGATCACCACACAGCTCGCCAAGATGCACTCACGCAGCAACGGGAACCTGACCGTCCCTGTCGTCATCCGCATCCCCTACGGCGGCGGCATCGGCTCGATCGAGCACCACTCGGAGTCGCCGGAGGCGCTGTTCGCGCACACCGCCGGAATCCGCATCATCACCCCCTCCAATCCGCATGACGCCTACTGGATGATCCAGCAGGCCGTGGACTGCCAGGACCCTGTGATCGTCTTCGAACCCAAGCGCCGCTATTGGCTCAAGGGTGAGGTGGACACCCAGACGGCAGGCCTCGCCGAGGACCCCTTCAAGGCGCACGTTGTGCGGGAAGGCACCGACGCCACCGTAGTGGTCTACGGTCCGCTGGTTCCCGTGGCTCTCGCGGCGGCCAACGCCGCCGCGGAAGACGGGCGCAGCATCGAAGTCATCGACCTCCGTTCCATTTCGCCGATCGACTTCGACACGATCGAAGCGTCGGTGAAGAAAACCGGACGACTGATCGTGTCCCATGAGGCGCCCACCTTCGGGGGCATCGGCGGAGAAATCGCGGCCCGGATCGGTGAACGCGCCTTCCACTCGCTCGAGGCTCCGGTCATCCGCGTGGGAGGCTTCCACATGCCCTACCCCGTGGCCAAGGTGGAAGAGGATTACCTTCCGGACATCGACCGCATTCTTGAGGCGCTGGACCGGGCTTTCGCCTACTGACGCTGTCACCCGCTGACGCTTTCGCCTACTGACGTTTCCGCCTCCGGCCGCCTCCGGGCGCCGGCCGGCAAGCCTGAGCTTTCGAAACCCGAGGACCCCATGACGCTTAACAAGTTCAACCTCCCCGACGTGGGCGAGGGCCTGACCGAGGCAGAGATCGTCTCCTGGAAGGTCAAGCCGGGCGACACTGTGGCCATCAACGATGTCCTCTGCGAGATCGAGACGGCCAAGTCCCTCGTGGAACTGCCGTCGCCTTTCGCCGGCACCGTCACGGAACTGCTGGTGCCGGAAGGTGTGACCATCGACGTCGGAACAGCCATCATCAGCGTTTCCGACGCTGTCTCCGGCGACCCCACCCCTGCCGACGTCCCGGCGCCTGCCCTGCAGGCGGCCGAGCCGGCTCCACTCATGTACGGAAAACTTCCGGACGACGCCGAGGATGCGGCCGCCGGGGCTGGCGCCGCCGTTTCTGGCGGGCAGGGAGTATCCGACGGCGGTGCAGCGGCCGGCGGCCTGGCCGGCGGTCCGCTGGTTGGCTCCGGTCCGAAGGCCGATGCCGTCAGGCGCCGCCCGCGGAAGGCTTCCGTCCCGCAGGCCGGGCCGGTGCTTTCGACAGCTCCGACGGTCCAGCCTCTCGAGACCCGCGGTTCCGCGATTTCGACAGGCTCCTTCACCGCTCATGCTCCCGCGACTTCGACAGGATCCATCACCGGCCCGGACAAGCCCACTTTCGGCGGGACCATCACCGGGCTGATGAACAAGGTCCTTGCCAAGCCTCCGGTGCGCAAGATCGCCCGGGACTTGGGGATCGACCTGGCCGATGTGGTTCCTACCGGCGCCCGGGGCGAGGTGACCCGGGAGGACCTGGTCAGCTACCAGGCCCAGCGGGACGCGGAACTGGACCAGGCCGACACCTTCTGGGGCAAGTCCGGACGGCCCCAGGACCAGCGGATCGAGCGGATCCCGGTCAAGGGCGTCCGCAAGGCCACAGCGAAGGCGATGGTGGAGTCCGCGTTCGCCGCACCGCACGTCAGCATCTTCGTGGACGTCGACGCTAGCCGCACCATGGAGTTCGTCAAACGACTCAAGGCCTCCCGCGACTTCGAGGGCATCAAGGTGTCCCCGCTGCTGATCCTTTCCAAGGCAGTCATCTGGGCGGCAGCACGCAACCCCAGCGTGAACGCCACGTGGGTGGACAACCCGGACGGCAGCGATTCTGCCGAGATCCAGGTCAAGCACTTCATGAACCTGGGCATCGCGGCGGCCACGCCGCGGGGCCTGATGGTCCCGAACATCAAGAACGCCCAGGACCTTTCCCTCAAGGAGCTGGCGCTGGCGCTGAACGATCTCGCCACCACCGCCCGTGCCGGCAAGACCCAGCCTTCCCAGATGCAGGGCGGCTCGCTCACCATCACCAACATCGGCGCCCTGGGCATCGACACCGGCACGCCCATCATCAACCCGGGCGAAGTGGCCATCGTCGCCTTCGGAACCATCAAGCAGAAGCCCTGGGTCCTGGACGGCGAGGTCATTCCGCGCTGGATCACCACGCTCGGCGGGTCCTTTGACCACCGTGTGGTGGACGGCGACCTGTCCGCCCGCTTCATGGCCGACGTTGCCGCGATCCTTGAAGAGCCTGCGCTGCTGCTTGACTGACAGCGTTCTGGCGGCACCTTAGACTGACGTCACCGGGGGCCACAGGATGACGGAGGGCCGGCCATGCACGAAGAGCGGAACCTCATGAGCATCCGTGCCAGGAACCGTGTGGCATGGTTCCTCTCGGAGGCCTTCCAGCCGCCCGTCACGGTGGGTCTCCTGCTCCTGTTCAGCCCCGCGATTGAACCCGGGTTCCCCGGTACGGTCTGGTTCGGAGCGCTGGCCGTGCTGTTTGTGTGCGTGCTGCCGTTCGCCCTCGTGCTGCTGCTGGTGCGGCTCGGCAAGGTCACGGACCACCACGTCAGTGACCGCAGGCAGCGGGCACCGGTTCTGGCCATGGCTGTGGTGTCGCTGCTGGCCGGGCTGGGACTGCTGACAGCGATTCACGCCCCGCGGAGCGTGATTGTCATGGTTCTGGCGATTGTCAGCGGGGTTGTGGTGCTCGCCGTCATCAGCCTCTTCTGGAAAATCAGCGGGCATGCAGGGGCGATCGCCCTGTCGACGGCCATCGCCGTCATCATGCTGGGCGCCCCATGGATTCCGCTGCTGCTGCTGATCCCCGCCGTCGGCTGGTCCCGCGTGGTCCTGCGGGCGCACACCGTTGCCCAGGTTGTTGTGGGTGCGCTGATTGGCGGCGGGGTCACCACAGGATTGTGGTGGTTGCTGAGGGAACTGCTGGTCCGCACCGGCTGAGGCCGGCGGCCGCGAACGTAAGACGACAACAGCAAAGACGGCGGTAAGCGGGCCTCAGTAGGCCGGGTAGGCGGTCAGCAGCTGCGCCAGGGCGGGATCGGAGGCGAGGCTGGGCAGGTTGACCGCGGCGGCAATCATCACCCCGGCCAGGGCTGCAATGCCGCCGGACACGGCGGTCAGGAACTTCCAGTCATCGCGGATGACACTCTGCAGGGTGTCCGGCAGGCGGAGGTCCGGGGAGATGAGGTTTGGGGCGCTGTCCACGGAGCCGTCGTCCAGCAGCGCAATGACGCGGCCCGCGCTGCGGTCCAGCCGCATGGAGCAGATGTGGTTCCCGTGGCGGGCGAGGAGGATGTCGTGGCCGACGAGCTGGCGTCGCTGAAGCGTAAGCATTTAGTCCCTGGCGGTAGTAGGTGCTGGCTTGTCCGCACCATCGGGGGCACCTTCAATTTTACCGTTTGAACTGGGGCTGACCTCCGGAAATACGGGTGAGACTGCCCACCAGGGCGCGTGACCCGGGTCAAGTCGGGCGGGTTTCGCCGGGTCCCCCGGCGCGGGGTGGGCCGTACTAGAGTGGCACCAACTGCCGCCGGCAAGGCGGGTGCGGATCAAAGGAGATACGGCGTGTTCTCAAGTCCCTTCCCGGATGTGGATGTTCCGGACCAAAGCATCTACGACTACCTCTTCAGCGGTCTTGCGGCCGGGGATCTGGACCGCATCGCATTGGTGGACGGCGTCAGCGGCGCGCAGACAAGCTACGGGCAGCTGCTCGGGCAGATTAATGCAGTTGCGGGCGCTGTGGCCGCGCAGGGGCTTGGTCCGCATGGTGTTGCGGCGATGCTCTGCCCCAACGTTCCGGCCTTCGCGGCAGTCTTCCACGGGCTCCTCCGGGCCGGCGCCACGATCACCACCGTCAATTCGCTCTACACCGCGGACGAACTGACCCTCCAGCTCCAGGACGCCGGCGCTACGTGGCTGTTCACGGTGTCCGCGCTGCTTCCGGGAGCCAAGGAAGCGGCCGAGCGTGCCGGGATTCCCGCCGAGCGGCTCGTGGTGCTCGACGGCGCCGAAGGTCACCTTTCGCTCCGTGACCTGCTCACCGCAGGCGCGCCGGCTCCGGACGTCACGTTTGACCCGGCCACCCACGTGGCCGTGCTGCCGTATTCATCGGGGACCACGGGGCGGCCCAAGGGGGTGAGGCTCAGCCACCGGAACCTTGTGGCCAACGTACAGCAGGCCCGGGGGCTCCTGGGTGTCACGCCGGACGACAGGCTTCTTGCGCTGCTGCCGTTCTTTCACATCTACGGCCTGACCGTCCTGCTGAATCTTGCCCTGCGGGAACGGGCCAGCCTGGTCACTATCCCGCGGTTCGACCTTGCCGAGTTCCTCCGAATGATCCAGGACCACAGGTGCACCTACCTGTTTATTGCACCGCCCGTGGCGGTGGCCCTGGCCAAGCAACCGCTGGTGGATGAGTACGATCTCAGCTCCGTCCACACCATGCTGTCCGGCGCGGCGCCGCTGGATGGTGAACTGGGCACCAAACTCGCCCAGCGCCTGCACTGCCGCGTCCTGCAGGGCTACGGCATGACAGAGCTGAGCCCCGTCTCGCATCTGATCCCACGGGACGCGACGGATGTTCCCGTGAGTTCGGTGGGCTTCACCGTACCCAACATGGAATGCCGGCTCGTGGACCCGGCTACGGGCGAGGACATCGACATTCCGGCCGAGGGCACCAGCGGCCCGGGCCACCTGCTGTGCCGCGGCCCCAATGTCATGCTCGGGTATCTCAACCGCGCCGAGGAGACGGACGCATGCCTGGATGCAGATGGCTACCTGCGCACCGGTGACGTGGCCACCGTCCGGGCCGACGGCGTGGTGACGATCGTGGACAGGCTGAAGGAGCTGATCAAATATAAGGGCTACCAGATTGCCCCGGCAGAGCTTGAGGCGCTGCTGCTGACGCATCCGGGCATCGCCGACGCCGCCGTGATCGGAACAAGCGACGCCGACGGCCAGGAGGTCCCGATGGCCTTCGTCGTCCGTCAGCCGGGGGAGGGTGGGGCATCGCTCGATGAGGCCGCCGTGATGGACTTTGTTGCTGCGGCGGTGGCACCGTTCAAGAAGGTCCGGCGGGTGGAGTTCATCGACACTGTCCCGAAGTCGGCGTCCGGCAAGATTCTGCGCCGCATGCTGAAGGTTTAGCGGGATGCTGAGAACCCTGCCGGACGCAGCAGTTTCCTAGTCGGCGCCGTAGGTGTTGGCGATGTAGACGTCGCAGGAGGCGGTGTGGGCAACGCTGTTGGCCACGCTTCCCAGCACGCGACCCAGGCCGCGCATGCGTCGGTTGCCCACCACAATCATCCGTGCGTCGAAGCGTTCTGCCTCTTTGATGAGGGCTTCGGCCGGCTTGCCGCGCGCTGACGAATAGGTGACCTTGAGGTCCGTGCCGGCGAGGCTTGCCGCGACGTCCTTGGCCACCTTCTCGGCTTCGCCGGCATCCGAAACGATCCATTTATCGCTGCCGCTGCCATACACCTCGGTCCGGTCCGTGTCGAAGGCCGATACGACGTGCAGCGTCGCCCCCAGCGACACGGCCAGGTCCCTCGCTGTCTCCGCAGCCTTGCGGGCGGTTCCGCTACCGTCCACGCCCACAACAATGATTCCGCTCATGGTCCCGCTCCTCTTCATTTTCCGCGTCCGGGTGCGGGACGCATCATCGCATCCTGCGTCAGCCCGGCCGCGCCCATCCTCAGGCTACAGCGCAGCCGGGACACAGCGCAGGTCAGGTTCCCGCGTGCCTTCCGGCGACCGCATCAATGGCTTCCTGCAGCACCGGCGCGAGCCGCCGCACACCCTCCGCGATGGCGTCGGGCGGCACGGCACTGAATGCCAGGCGCAGCTTGTTTGACGGTTCGTCCGAGTGGCTGAAGGCGGCGCCCGGAATGAACACGACGCCACAGTCGATCGCCTTGCGCAGCAGCGGATAGGTGTCCACGCCGTGCGGCAGCGTGACCCACACGAAGAAGCCGCCCTCGGGACGTGTCCAGGTAAGCCCCTCCGGCATGTACTGCTCCAGCGCTGCCAGCATGGCGTGGCAGCGCTCCGCGTACAGACCCCGGTACGTCTGGATCTGGCCCTTCCAGTCGTAGTCCCGAAGATAGGCCGAGACCAGCATCTGGTTCAGTGTGGGCGGGCACAGCGTTACGGCCTCGGAGGCAAGGTAGTAGCGCCGCAGCAGGTGTGCCGGGACGAGTGCCCAGCCGATGCGCAGTCCCGGCGCGAAGATCTTGGAGAACGATCCCATGTAGATGACGTCGTCCGGGTTGGCCGCGCGCAGCGGCTCCAGCGGTTCCCCGTCAAAACGGAGCAGGCCGTACGGGTTGTCCTCCAGAACCAGGATGTTGGCCCGGCGGCAGATATCGACGATCTGTTGGCGCCGCTCCTGCGCCAGGGTGATGCCGGAGGGATTGTTGAAGTTGGGGATCGTGTAGAGGAACTTGATGTTCTTTCCGGCGGTCTGGAGTGCGGCGATCCTGGCCTCGAGAAGCTCCGGTACCAGGCCGTCGTCGTCCATTTCCACCGCCTCAACCTGAACCTGGTACGCCTCGAACGTGTTGAGGGCACCCACGTAGGTGGGTTCCTCCACGAGGACGACGTCTCCCGGGTCGCAGAAGACCTTGGTGGCCACGTCCTGGGCAGACTGGGAGCCGGCGGTGATCACCACGTTCTCAGGTAGGGCGTCCAGGATGCCCTCAGCGGCCATGACTTCGCAGATCTGCGTGCGGAGCTCTTCCGTGCCCTGGCCGCCGCCGTACTGGAGGGCTGTCAGTCCATCTTCGGCGATGATCCTCGCAGCCGTCTTGGCGAGTCTGTCCAGGGGAAGGGACTGCAGGTAGGGGCTGCCGCCCGCTAGGGAGACGAGCCCGGGTCGCATCGAGATGTCGAAAACGTCCCGGACGGCCGACTGCTTGATGTTCGCTGCGCGCTCCGAGAAGAGTTCATCGTGGCGGTGGGCGGACGTTGCCGCCCGTTCAATCGCATCAATGGCTTCGGCGGGAAGGACGGCTGCGGCGGCGTCAAGTGTTTCGTGGGTCACAGTTCCTAGGATACATCCAAGTGTTGCCAGGAAGGCAACATTTGTTGCCCGAAGATCTGTCCGGCGCTGGGGGCTTTACCTCCGTCCGCGCAGGGCATGGAATGGAGCCATGACCACACCCCAGTTCGTTCCTGTCCAGTCGGCCAAGGCAGCTGCCTTCCGAGGACTCCATGCGGAGGGGTCGGTGCCCCTGGTGCTGGTAAACGTGTGGGACGCGGCCTCGGCACGGCTGGTGGAGGAGGCCGGAGCGCATGCGCTGGCCACCTCAAGCTCGGCCATCTCCTGGAGTCTGGGCTTTCCCGACGGCAACCAGCTGCCCCGTGCCCTGGCCATGGCGGCGCTGGGCAGGATCGCCACGGCCACCGACCTTCCGGTGACGGCAGACATCGAAACGGGGTACGCAGGCGCGGATGGCGTCTTCGACGATGCCCTGCTGCGACAGACGGTCACAGCGGTGCTGGAGGCGGGGGCCGTGGGCGTGAACATCGAGGATTCCGGCGGGGTACCGCTGACAGATGTGGACGAGCAGGCCCGCCGGATCGGCATTATCAGGACCATGGCGGAGGAGTCCGGTGTGCGGCTCTTTATCAACGCGCGGACGGACACCTATCTCTCGGGCCGCTTTCGGGAGCGGGCCTTCGAAGAAACCCTGCGTCGGGTCCCGGCGTACCTGGCCGCCGGCGCCGACGGCATCTTCGTTCCCGGCGTGACGGATCTGCACGTCCTGCACGAGCTCTCACGCAGGATCCCGGCACCGCTGAACGCCCTGGCCGGTGTGGGGGCACCCTCCGTCGGGGAACTGCACGACGCCGGGGTGCGGCGGATCAGCATCGGCGGCAACACCGCGAAGGCCGCTTATGCAACGGTGTCCCGGGTGGCCGCTGAAGTCCTGGGCGACGGCAACTGGTCGGAACTGGCCGGAGCCCGCAGCCATGCAGAGATGGACGCACTGTTTGCCCGGGCAAGAGCCCGGGAGTGACGCGCGTGCTAGCGCAGACTCAGGACCTGGGCCAGGCTGACGCCGTTGACGTAGATCTCCGCCCGGATGGCGCCGACCGCTGTCACGGCAGTGTGGGTCAGTTGGGCCTCAATCCGCGGAATGTCACAGACGCCGCCAGGCTGTACCGAGCCGGTCAGGTTGACCACCACCGTGGTGCCGTCAAAGTATCCGGAAACGTATTGCAGCGTGGACGCGGCCAGGGAGTTGTACAGGCCTGATGGCGGCGGTGCGCCGCGTCCGGACAGCAGCTGGCTCATGGCGGCCTGAAGCGGCTCCAGGATCGAGGGGTCGGCATCGTGGACAGCCACCAGGCTGTCGTTGCAGCCGAACCGCACGCCCGAACTGCCGCCGTCGTCCAGGGCAACGTAGTACACCGCTGTTCCCGTTACGCTGGCCGCGGGCCCGCCGGCGCCTGGCCGGGCGCCGGTGTTAGCGGTGGTGCCTCCGGTCCCCGTGCCAGCCGAGGCTGACGGTGCGGGAGATTCCGGCGTTCCGGCGCCGGGCTGCGCCTGGACGGCGGGTCCCTCGGCGGGCCCGGCTGGAGCCGACGCTGCAGGCGGCGTGCCGGCCGGCGGTGAACCGCCAGCAGATCCCCGCGACGGGACGGCTGCCGTGCCTGAGCCGACGCTGGACCCTGAGCCGGCCCCCAAACCCGGCTCCGTGCCGGATCCCTGGTTCGGGGGCAGCCCCGGAACGGAAATGTCCTCGGGCGCCCTTGGCGGCGGAGCCGGCTGGGGGGCGGGGGCCGCGGGGCCCGGCGCAGCCGCGGGGGTGTGTCCGGCGCCGGCATTTTCGGAAAATGCCGGCGGAGCAGCGCAGGACCCCAGCCACAACGGAAGCAACAGGCAAAAGGCGGCAGACGCCGTCGTACGCGCCCTTCCGCCCTGGCTGCTCGTCATGACTGCACCGCACTTCCTGCTCCGGTACGTCCGGTAACTCAACGTTACGGCGGCGGAAGTCGGCGGGGAACGGAGTGGCGGTGACAGTTCGGCCGCAGCTCAGTCACGGAATGGTTGCGCCGGTGGACCGCCAACCGGGCTGCCATGCCGGGCGAGAAGCGGAAAGGCAAACGCCCCCGGCAACGGTGACGTGCCGGGGGCGTTTGCTGAAAGAGCCTGGACTAGGCTGCTGCCTCGGCCTTCTCGGCAGCGGCGAGGGCGCCGAAGATGCCCTTGATCTGCTCAACAACCTCGGCGTCGTCCTTCGGGTGGGTCTCCGCGAAGCGGACCACGGAACCGGGTACGGCCAGCTTGACGTCCTCAAGGATGCGGGCACCGGCGATGCCGGCGGCCTTGCGGGCCTCGTCCTGGGCCCAGACGCCACCGAACTGGCCGAAGGCGGTACCGACGACGGCGGTGGGCTTGCCTGCGAGGGCGCCGGCGCCGAACGGGCGGGACAGCCAGTCAATGGCGTTCTTCAGCGAGGCGGGCATGGTGCCGTTGTGCTCCGGGGTGACCAGAAGCAGGGCGTCGGCGTCATTGGCTGCGGCTCGCAGGGCAGCGGCAGCTTCGGGCACCTGGCCTTCGACGTCGACGTCCTCGTTGTAGAAGGGGAGGTTGCCCAGGGTTTCGTGGATCACGATTTCAAGGTTCTCCGGGGCGTTCAGCTGGATGGCCTCGGCGAGCTTGCGGTTGGTGGAATCGGCGCGGAGGCTGCCGACCAGGGCGAGTACGGTGCTCTTGGACATGTGAACTCCTTGATATCAGGCCGCGGAACGCTCCGCCGGCTGGTTGGTTGCTGGAGGCGTCTTAGGCCTTCACCGATACTAAACGGACTACGGTCCGGATATTATTCCCCGGTCTAGAATGTTTTGTGTGAGCCTCATCCCAATCCGCTCCGGAACCCCCTTCGGGTCCGGCCAGGAACGCAGCGATGCCGCCCGGAACCGGGAACTGCTCCTCTGCGCCGCCCGGGAACTGATCGACGAATGCGGCGTGGACGGCCTCACGATGGACAAGCTGGCCGAACGCGCCGGCGTGGGTAAGGGGACCGTTTTCCGCCGCTTCGGCAGCAGGGCCGGGCTCATGATGACCCTGCTCAGTGCCGCCGAGGCCGAGTTCCAGAGCCGTTTCATGTTCGGGCCGCCGCCGCTGGGCCCGGGGGCTCCGCCCCTTGAGCGGCTCATCGCCTTTGGTGCCGGGCGCATCGGCTACGTCCTGGAGTACGGCGACCTGGCCCGGGCCGCGGACCACTCGCCGTACAACCGGTTTGAGGTGCCGGCCGCTGTCCTGTGGCACCGGCACATTGAGCATCTGCTGCGCGCCGCCGGCTTCGACGCGGACCCGTGGCTTATGGCGGTGTCCCTCAGCGCTACCCTGGATCCGGAGCGGCTGCTCCATGCGGTACGGGTGCACGGGGTTTCCCCGGGGCGCCTCGAGGAGTCATGGCGCCAGCTTGTCACGCGTGTGGTGGGGCCTGCGGAGTAGCGTTGCACCATGAGCACCGACTCCTCCTCCTCGCCCCTGTCCGCGGCCTCCCGGCCCGAGCCGGCTGACGCCGGCCAGCCCATTCGCACCGCCGTGATGGGTTACGGCCTGTCCGGAAGCGTCTTCCACGCGCCGCTGATCGCGGCCAATTCCCGGTACTCGCTGGACGTTATCGCAACGTCCGATGCCGGACGCCAGACGGCCGCGCTGGGACGTTATCCGGGTGTGAAAACAGTGGCCGACGGAGAGGCCGTCCTCGCGCTGGCGGCCGACCTTGACCTCGTGGTCCTGGGGACGCCTCCGGCCACCCACTACCCCTTGGCGAAGGCCGCCCTGGAGGCGGGGCTCGACGTCGTGGTGGACAAGCCCTTCGCGGTGACCAGCGGGCAGGGTCAGGAACTGATCGAACTGGCAGCCCGTCTGGGCAGGGTGCTGACAGTGTTCCAGAACCGCCGCTGGGACGGCGATTACCTCACCGTCAAGGAGCTGTTGGCTGAAGGTTCACTGGGGAAGGTAACGCGGTTCGAATCCCGGTTCGAGCGGTGGTCCCCGGAGGTGTCCAAGGCCTGGAAGGCGGAGGCCACGGCGGCCGACGGCGGTGGCGTCCTGTTCGACCTTGGCACGCACCTGCTGGACCAGGCACTCGTGCTCTTCGGGCCGGGCGAGGTGGTGCACGCGGAGCTCCTGGCGCGGCGCCCCGGCGAGAGGGTGGACGACGACTGCTTCCTGGCGGTGCGGCACGAGTCCGGCGTGCTGAGCCACCTCTGGATGAACATGCTGTGCGCCCAGCAGGGTCCCCGCTACCGGGTGCTCGGATCCGAGGGGGCCTTCACCAAGCACGGCGTGGACCCGCAGGAGCCCTACATTGTTGCCGGCGGGGGACCGCTGGACGAAGAGTACGGTGTCGAAGCGCCCGAGTGGGCCGGGAAGCTGGGCCGCGACGGGCACCTCGACCGGCTGTCCACAGAGCGCGGCGCCTACCCGGAGTTCTACCGGATCCTTGCGGACAAGATTTCCGACGGCGGCGCATCCTCGCCGCTGCCGGTTCCGGTCGATCCGGCCGGCCCGGTCGACGTGCTGAAACTGATTGAGCAAGCCCGGGCCTTGGCTTAAGGCGGGCTTAAACAGCGATCGGCTGCTCCGTAACTGCCGTTCTGGGGGTCCAAAAGGGCGGCTATGGAGCAGCCGATGCTAACTCCGGCGGGCTACGCGGAGACCAGCTCGTGCCAGTCGGATACCAGGGGCAGGTCGTGGGCCTCGGAGACCGAGTGGTGTGCCACGTGTCCTGCGGCGATGTTCAGGCCTGCGGCCAGGGCGGGATCGCGGTCGAACGCTGCACGGACGCCGAGATTGGCCAGGGCGACGCCGTAGCGGAGCGTGACGTTGGTCAGGGCGTAGGTGGAGGTGTTCGGGACGGCGCCGGGCATGTTGGCCACGCAGTAAAAGATCGTGTTGTGGACCTTGTACGTGGGTTCCTGGTGCGTGGTGGGGTGGGTGTCTTCGAAGCAGCCGCCCTGGTCCACGGCGATGTCGACTAGCACGGAGCCGGGCTTCATGCGGGCGACGAGTTCGTTGGTGACGAGCTTGGGGGCCTTGGCGCCGGGGATCAGGACGGAGCCGATGACCAGGTCGGCGTCGACGACGGACTTTTCGATCTCGTACTTGTTGGATGCGACGGTCTTCAGGCGGCCCTGGTACTGGGCATCGAGTTCCCGCAGTCGGTTGATGTTGATGTCCAGGATGGTGACGTCCGCGCCCAGGCCCAGGGCCATGGCGGCGGCGTTGGTGCCGGCCACGCCGGCGCCGAGGACGACGACCTTGGCCGGGCGGACGCCCGGGACGCCGCCCAGGAGCACGCCCTTGCCGCCGGCGGGGGCCATGAGGGAGGTGGCGCCGACCTGGACTGAGAGCCGGCCTGCGACCTCGGACATCGGGGCGAGCAGCGGAAGGGTGCGGCCTTCCTGGACGGTCTCGTAGGCGATGGCGGTGACGCCGGAGTTGATGAGCTCGGCGGTGAGTTCAGGTTCGGCGGCGAGGTGGAGGTAGGTGAAGAGGATCAGGTCCTTGCGGAAGCGGTGGTATTCCGCGGCGATGGGTTCCTTGACCTTCATGACCATGTCCGCGCGGGCCCAGACCTCGTCGGCGTCGGTGACGATTTCGGCGCCGGCGATGGCGTATTCCTCGTCCGTGATGCCCGAGCCCAGGCCGGCGCCGCGCTCAAGAAGGACCGTGTGGCCGTGGGTGCGGAACTCGTGAACGCCGGCAGCGGTGATGGCGACTCGGAATTCGTTGTTCTTGATCTCTTTGGGGACACCGATGATCATTTTCTGGGCTCCATGTTCTATGGCTTTGTAGGCCGGAAGTTGCGGGGGAGTTGTGCTTCCAGAATAGATCCGGCTGTGAGGTACACGACAGGTTGAGCCGAGGCTGACCGCAGCGAGAACCGCGACTTTCCGCGATTTTTGGAGTCCGCGGCTAGACGTTTGTCGAGCATGCGGGCGTCAAGTGTCGCCTGCTGTCCGTTCGCCCGGAATGCCTTCCGGGACGTAGTCTTGCTGCATGCAGCAGGACGTGGAGGAGCTCGTGGAGCGCGTGGCGCAGAAGCTGGGCCGCGGCCTGTCGCTTGAGGACCTGGACGGGCTCTTGCTCGCCTACAGTTCCAACCAGTCGCACGCCGACCGGGTCCGGGTGAACTTCCTGCTCAGCAAGCGCGTGCCGGTCGACGTCAAGGCGTGGCAGCTCGCGCACGGGATCGCCACGGCGGTGCGCCCCGTCGTGGTTCCTGCCAACCAGGAGCTGGGAATGCTGGGACGCGTCTGCGTCCCGCTGATGGTCCGCGGTTTCCGCGTCGGTTACCTCTGGGTGCAGCAGGACCTTGAGGAGGAAAGCGCGACGGCGATTCTCACCCAGCTGCCCGACGTCCGGAACGAGCTTGAGCTGCTTTCCGGGCTGCTCCTGGACTCCAACACGGCTGAATCCGAGTTCCGGCGCAGCCGCGAACGCGAGTTCCTGGCCGCTTGTGCCGGGGAGGCCAACGCTGTGGCCGCGGTGGCAGGCTGGAAGGAAGTGCAGGACCGCGGCCCCTGGCAGCTGGTGACGGTCCTCGACGCCGACGGCTGGGCGGCGCCTGATCCGATCGCCTCCACGCTCATTCACAGGTCCGCGGCGCTGCAGGCAACCATCGGCGTGGACGCGGCCCTGTTCAGTGCCGGCGCCGAAACCCATGCCGTGGTGCTGTTCCGGGAATCCACGGGCCGCGCCAACCACGCCCAGGTGCTGGTCCACTACCAGCTGGAGCTCGCTAAACGTTCGGGCCGACACGTGCACCGCATCATCCTCGGAATCAGCGAGGGCTTCACCCGGACCAAGGACTTCGCCGAGGCCTACCGGCAGTCGCGGGTGGCCGCCCAGGCCGCGGCGGTGGACGCCCAGCTGGGGGAACTCGTGGATTGCCGGGCGACGGGCGTCTACCAACTCCTTGCCTCAGCCGGCGGAGGCGCCGGCGTCTGGGGCGATGCGGGGTCCGTGAACTTCCGGGCGCTGGAGGACCACGACCGCAACGGGGAACTGCTGCCCGTTCTTGAGCTGCTCTACGACAACGACGGTTCCGTGCAGGATGTCGCGGAGAAGCTCCATCTGCACCGCAGCAGCATTTACAACCGGCTGGGCCGGATCCGGCAGCTGCTGGGGGTGGATCCGCTGAAGGGCATGGTCCGGCTGGAGCTGCACGCCGCACTCAAAGCGCGGCGGTGGGCGGCGCGGCCGCGGATCTAGGCCGCGGGTCCGTTCCTGCGTCCAGCCGTCGGATCCAGCCGTCAGGCGGCATTTCCGTCCAGCAGCGGCCGCTGTTCCACCGGGCGCTGCTCCCCGCCGGGCTGCTCGCCCGGGAAGTGTTCCTTCACAAGCTGCTCAGGCGGGTGCTCCAGCGCCGTGGCGTCCGGGATCTGCGGCAGCAGGCCCTGCAGCTGGCCGCGGCGCCGGGAAATCCTGCTTTCCGCCCACATTGAGACGGCCACATAGGCTACGCAGCTGGACGTGAAGATGGCCGTGTTGTTCAGTTCCACGATCATTCCGAGTACGGCTGCCACACTCATGGCGGCAATGCCCGCCACGATGTGCAACCCCCGGAATCTCAACACGAGTAAAGAGTAACCCCGCCCAGTGGCTCGATTCCCTGGTTTGGCGGGATCGTTGCTTGATCCTTATCACGCCGTCACCGGGGAGTGGAGGCACGTCATTTTGCGTCCCGCAAACATTGTCAGGAGCCGTCGGCGCGTTCCGCGGCGGCCTGTTGCTTCTTCTGCCCTTCCAGCCAAGCCATGATCGCCGCCAGACGGATCCGGCGGTGCGTTCCGCGGTATTCCACGGCTATCTCACCCCGGTCCGTCATGTTCCGCAGGTACGTGTGGGAAATTCCGGCGAGTTCCGCGGCCTGGGACGTGGTGAGCACTTCTTCCACGCTGCTCACCGTCACAGCCTCGCCGCGGCTGAACCGCGCCAGGAGGTCGACGACGGCGTCCCTCGCCGCGGGTGGCAGGCGGTGGACAGTGCCGTCCACGAACACGGTGATGTCGGTGCCGCCGTCAAGCGCATGATGGAGTTTCTGTGCATCCTCGGCGGGAAGTGCGGCCGCCACCCTGGGAGCTATCAATGCCATGGCAGAAGCCTAACCGCTGCCATGGCGATGGCCCCGGGCTGTGCCAGCGGCGGGTATGCTCAGCGGATGAAACTGGACGACGGAGTGGATGTTACGGCGAACGGCCTGACCGGCCGCCTTTACGTGTCCCCGGCCGGCCCGGGACAGGCAACCGGCATGGGGCAAACCGGCCCAGAACAGGCGGCCGGTATGGGGGAACAGGCGTCCGGTATGGGGCGCGCGGGCGAGCCTTCGACCGCAGGGCCTCAGGTCTTCGTGCTGCTCCACGGCATCGGGGTCTCGCACCGCTACCTGGCCAAACTTCACCTGGAATTGGCTGGGGGCAGCGGGTTGGCGGGCGGCCGGCAGGCGCGCGGCGCCGTCGTCTACTCCTTCGACCTGCCCGGTTTCAGCGAAACGCCGCGGCCGGGCCGCCAGGTGACGGTGGGCGAATATGCAGCCTTCGTCGCGGCGGTCCTCGCCGACGCCGGCGTCCAGTCCTGTGTGGTGGTGGGCCATTCCATGGGGACGCAGTTCGCCGCGGAGCTCGCCCTCCAGGAACCGGGCCTCGTAAGCCGCGTGGTGCTCATGGGCCCGGTGGTGGATCGAGCGCGGAAGAGCGCCGTCTGGCACTCGCTTGCCCTGACCCGTGACTCACTGTTCAGCGAAAGCCCGTCCACCAACGTTGTGGTCTTCACCGACTATTTCAAGACCGGGCTCCGCTGGTACCTGACGCAGCTGCCCGTGATGATGGAGTACCCGTTGGACACGAGGGTGTGCGGCATAACCCAGCCCGTGCTGGTGCTCCGCGGCGGCAGGGACCCCATTGCCCGCCGTCCCTGGTGCGAATTCCTCGCACGCCAGGCGCCGCAGGGGACATTTGTGGAAGTGCCCGGCTTCGGGCACGTGGTTCAGGACAGCGCGCCGGCGGCCGTGGCCCAGGCCATTGTCCACTGGGCCAGCACAGCCGCCGACGGCATCACAGCCTAGGCAGAACAGTCACCTCGGCTACAGGCCGAGCTCTTCGAGGACCGGGAGCTTCTCCCGTACCCAGGCTCGCGCTTCGGTGGCACTGGGCGCGGACAGCGCCAGTTTGGCAAGCTCCTGCGCCTCGGCCAGTGTGACGGTCTTGAGGACCGCGGCCACGGCAGCCAGTGAACGGGCCGTCATGGACAGGGTGGTCACGCCGAGGCCGGTCAGGACGACGGCGAGGGCGGGGTCGGCCGCTGCCTCACCGCAGACGCCCACGGGCTTGTTGTGGCCCTCGATTGCCGCCCCTTCCACTGTCAGCCCCACCAGTCGCAGTACTGCCGGCTGCCAGGGCGTGTTCAGGCCGGCCAGCGGACCGAGCTGGCGGTCGGCGGCCATCGCGTATTGCGTGAGGTCATTGGTGCCCAGGCTGGCGAAGCCCACTTCTCGCAGGATGGTGTCGGCGGTGAGGGCGGCGGACGGAACCTCCACCATCACGCCTGGGGTCTCGATTCCGGCTTCGGCGCACATCGTGGCGAACCGGGCAGCCTCCTCGGCCGTGGAAATCATCGGGGCCATGACCCAGACATCGGCCGCTGACTGCTTCTCGGCGAGGGCGATCGCCTCCAGCTGGCGCTCCAGGACGCCCGGAGTGGTGAAGTCCGTCCGGTAGCCGCGGACGCCCAGAGCCGGGTTGGGCTCGGTGGAGTCTGTCAGGAACGGGAGCGGCTTGTCAGCGCCGGCGTCGAGGGTTCGGAGGACCACCTTCTTGCCGGGGAAGGCATCAAAAACACCCTTGTAGGCGGCAGCCTGCTCCTCAACCGAGGGCTCGGTGTCGCGCTCCAGGAAACAAAATTCGGTCCGGAACAGACCCACGCCCTGCGCTCCGAGCTTGGCTGCGGCCTCGGCGTCCTTGGCACCTCCCACATTGGCGAGCAGCGGGACCAGGTGCCCGTCCGCCGTCGCGCCCGTGCCGCTGAACTCGGCGAGAAGGGAGGCGGTGGCCGCCCAGGTCTCGGCTGCAGCGCGCAGCGAATCGTCAGGGTTGGCGGTGATGGAGCCTGCCGCGCCGTCCACATAGACCTCGGTGCCGTCCGGCAGTTCGTCCACGCCCACCGCGGCCACCACGGCCGGCAGCCCGAGCGAACGCGCAATGATGGCGGTGTGTGACTGCGGGCCGCCGCCGGCCGTCACCAGCGCGAGCACCTTGTTCGGGTCCAGGGTTGCGGTATCGGCGGGCGCAAGATCTTCGGCCACGAGGATGAACGGAGACTCTGAGGTGGGAATGCCCGGGGCAGCTACGCCGCGGAGCTGGGCCACGATGCGGGCGCGGACGTCGAGGATGTCGGTTGCCCGTTCCGCCATGTAGCCGCCGAGATTGTGGAGCATTTCCGCGACCGATGAGCCCGATTCCCAGATTGCGCGCTGCCCGGACATGCCACGGGCGATCAGCTTCGCCGCGCCCTTGATCAGCATGGTGTCCTTGGCCATCAGGGCCGTCGCTTCAAGGACGGCTTTGCCGTCTCCGGTGGCGTGGTCTGCGCGGGCCTTGAGCTCATCGTGCACGGCATTCGCTGCTGCCTTCAGCGCCGCCGTCGCGTCCTCCGGGGACGTGCCGGCCGGCAGCTGTTCGCTGGCCGGGGGTTCGCTGATGGGCTTGGGCATCTGCCGGACGGTGCCGATGATGCGGCCTGGGCTGACGCCAACTCCTGGGAAGTTCTGCACTGAAGGTCCTCGTTCTCTGCCGGTAGCCAGGCCCGCCGGTCCCTGCCCGGACTGGTCCGGGCGGTTCGGAACGGCTGCGTCCGATGTTGTGTGCGGTGCCTGAAAAAATTGTATGTGATGCAGTTCATATAGCGTTGCTATAGGTGATAGGGTAGCGGTTATGAGTTTCGATGGCCAGCTTCCGCCAAAGATGAGGTTGTTGCGTGCGGCGGCCGAATTGCTGGCCAAGTCCTCGGGAGCAGCCGTATCAACCCGCCAGATCACACAGCTGGCAGGGGTTACAGCGCCCACCCTGTACCACCACTTTGGTGACAAGGAGGGCCTGTTTGACGCGGTAGTTGCCGCGGGATTCGAAGAATATGTGGCGGGCGAACGCGATTTCGCCCCGTCCGGACATCCGCTGGAAGACATCCGGCGGATGTGGGACAACCACGTGCAGTTCGGGCTCAACCAGCCGGAACTGTATCTGGTCATGTTCGGTAACATCCGCCCCGAGAGTCGCCCGTCCATCGTTGCCGATGCCGAGGCCCTCATGGAGGAAATGCTGAACAAGGCCGCCGCGGCCGGGCAGCTGAACGTCCAGCCGCGGGAAGCGGCAAGAAGCATCCTGGCCGCCAACGTAGGCGTGACGCTCATGCTGATCGCGGAACCGGTGGCGGAGCGCAACCTCGAACTGTCCACCATGACCCGGGACGCCATGATCTTCGCGGTGGCCGCCGACCAGGGCCGGGAAGCCGGCCCGGAGGATTCCGGAAAGTCCTCAGTGGTGGTGGCTGCCATAGCGCTGAACGCGGCGCTGCAGGCATCCCACTCAGACCAGCTCTCCAGCTCGGAACTCAAGCTCTTTCTCGAATGGCTCCACAGGATCTCCACCAGTTCCACCAGCTAGTCGTCGAAAATATCGGACCATCCTGCGGTGCAGCAGGGATCACGGTTAGGAAATCACATGGCAACAGAGACAGTTGCAAAACCCCGTACCAGTGCGCGCGTTCACGTCCAGAAGTTCGGGACGTTCCTGTCCGGCATGATCATGCCGAACATCGGGGCGTTCATAGCCTGGGGCATCATCACGGCGCTCTTCATTGAAAAGGGCTGGATACCCGTCCCTCAACTTGGCGGCTTTGGCACCAACGCAGCGGGCGCGCCTAACGTCGGCCTTGTCGGCCCCATGATCACCTACCTGCTGCCGCTCCTGATCGCCTACACCGGCGGCAAGATGGTCTACGACGTCCGCGGTGGCGTGGTTGGCGCCATCGGCACCATGGGCGTGATCGTCGGCGCCGGTATCCCCATGTTCATTGGCGCCATGATCATGGGTCCCCTCGGCGGCTGGACCATCAAGAAGCTCGATGCCCTCTGGGACGGCAAGATCAGGCCCGGCTTCGAGATGCTCGTGAACAACTTTTCCGCTGGCATTTGGGGCGCATTACTGGCCATGCTCGGCTTCTACGGCATTTCCCCGTTGGTTCAGGCCTTCAGCACGGCCGCCGGCAATGTGGTCCAGTTCCTGGTCAACAATGGCCTCCTGCCGCTGACCAGCATCTTCATCGAACCCGCCAAGGTCCTCTTCCTCAACAACGCCATCAACCACGGCGTGCTGACCCCGTTGGGCATCCAACAGTCGCTTGCGCAGGGCAAATCCATCCTGTTCCTGCTCGAGGCCAACCCGGGTCCGGGCTTGGGCATCCTCCTTGCCTACATGTTCTTCGGCCGTGGCGCGGCGAAGGCCTCAGCCCCCGGCGCCGCCCTCATCCACTTCTTTGGTGGCATCCACGAAATCTACTTCCCGTACGTCCTGATGCGCCCGCTGCTGATCCTGGCAGCGATCGCAGGTGGCATGACGGGTATCGCCACCCTGGCAGTCACCGGCTCCGGCCTCGTCGCTCCGGCGGCCCCGGGCTCCATCATCGCCGTGATCGCCCAAACCTCCAGGGACAGCTATGTGGGCGTAATCCTCTCGGTTCTGCTTGCCGCCACCGTGTCATTCCTGGTCGCCTCGGTGATTCTGAAGACCACTCGCCACAGTGACGAGGGCGACCTCAGCGCCGCTACCAGCCGCATGGAGGGCATGAAGGGCAAGAAGAGCTCCGTCTCCTCCGTCCTCACGGGTGCGGGCGCCGGCGGAACCGCGGTCCTGACGCGTCCCGTCGAGAACATCGTGTTCGCGTGCGACGCCGGCATGGGCTCCAGTGCCATGGGCGCCTCCGTGCTGCGGAACAAGATCAAGGCGGCGGGCTTCCCGGGCGTCAAGGTCACCAACGCGTCCATCGCCAGCCTCAACGACACCTACGACGTGGTGGTCACGCACCAGGACCTCACCGAGCGGGCCAAGCCCGTCACGTCCAGCGCCGTCCACTACTCCGTGGACAACTTCATGAACAGCCCGCGCTACGACGAGATCGTGGAACTGGTCAAGAGCAGCAACGCACCGGAATCTGCCGGCGGGGATGCTGCGGCACCCGCCGCCCCCGCTGCTGCGGCTGGCGCCGCCGCTGGCGAGATGCCCGCGGAAGCCGGCGCCCCGCCGTCGGACATCCTTGTGGCTGACAGCGTGGTCCTCAACGGCTCCGCCGCAACCCGAGACGCCGCGATCGACGAGGCGGGCCAGCTGCTGCTGGCGCGCGGCGCCGTGGACAACGACTACATCCTCGCCATGCACGAGCGCGAGGAATCCGTTTCCACATACATGGGCAGCTTCCTGGCGATCCCGCACGGCACCAACGCCGCCAAGGACCACATCAAGAAGTCTGCAGTTTCCGTGATCCGCTACCCGGACGGCATCGACTGGAACGGCAAGCAGGTCAAGTTCGTGGTGGGCGTTGCCGGCATCAACAACGAACACCTCCACATCCTTTCCTCCATCGCGAAGGTTTTCACGAACAAGGCGCAGGTGGCGCAGCTTGAGGCCGCAACGTCAGTGGAGGAAGTGCTGGATCTGTTCGGAAAGGTCAACGCATAGTGAAGGCTGTACATTTCGGAGCCGGGAACATCGGCCGCGGGTTCGTGGGGCTGCTGCTGCACCAGGCCGGGTACGAGGTGGTCTTCGCGGACGTGGCGGAAGCCCTCATCTCCCAGTTAGCGGCCGCGGACAGCTACGACGTGCACGAGGTGGGGGAGAACCCCACGGTGCGCACCGTGGACAACTTCCGGGCGGTCAACTCGGGCACGCAGGAGCAGCAGCTGATCTCGGAGATCGCGACGGCGGATATCGTCACCACCGCTGTTGGGCCGCACATCCTGAAGTTCGTGGCCCCGGCAATCGCGAAGGGGATTGCGGCCCGTGCCGCCGACCTGGCGCCGCTGCAGGTGATGGCTTGCGAGAACGCCATCAACGCCACGGACATCCTGCGTGAGGCGATCGTCTCGTCATGGGACGACGCCGCCGGGCCGCTGGAGGACGTGGCCGTGTTCGCCAACACCGCCGTGGACCGGATCGTGCCCAACCAGGAGGCGGGCCAGGGGCTGGACGTGACGGTGGAGACGTTCTACGAGTGGGTCATCGACCGCACGCCCTTCGGCGGCTCCGCGCCGGTCATCCCCGGGGCGACGTTTGTGGACGAACTCGGGCCTTACATCGAGCGCAAGCTGTTCACGGTCAACACGGGACACGCCTCTGCGGCGTACTTCGGGTTCGAGGCCGGACTGGAGAAGATTTCCGACGCCATGGCGGACCAGGACGTGGCGGCCGATGTCCGGGCAGTGCTCGACGAAACCAAGCAGCTGCTCGTTTCCAAGCACGGGTTCAACCACGAGGAGCAGGAAGCCTACGTCCAGAAGATCCTGGGCCGGTTCTCCAACCCGCACCTGCCGGACACCGTGAACCGCGTGGGGCGGGCGCCGCTGCGAAAGCTCAGCCGGAACGAGCGGTTCATTGGTCCGGCCGCGGAACTCGCGGAGCGCGGAATTGTCCCGGAGGCGCTCCTTGGGGCCATCGCGGCGGCCCTGCGCTTCAACGACCCCGCCGACACCGAAGCGGTGGAACTCGGTCAGATTCTGGCCTCCACCGAGCCGGCCGACGCGACCGAGCAGATCACCGGGCTGACGGCCGACCACCCGCTGTTCGCCGCCGTCTGCGGGCTCGTAGAGGAGCGCAAAGCAGAGGGCGTCACGGCGCCGGCATAGGCGTACCCAGCCACCGGCACAAGGCACGACGCCGGAGCTCAGGTGAGTTCCGGCGTCGTGCGTTTGCGCCGTGCGTTTGCGCCGTGCGTTTGCGTCGTGCGCTAGCCGGCGGACACGGTGCCGGCCGCTGCCTGCACGGCCTCGCGCATGGGAGTCGCGGGCCGGCCGATCAGCGAGCTCAGATCACCGCTGGTCACGAGCAGATCGCCCCGGGCGATGCCGAGGTCGCTGTCCGCAAGGATGGCGGCGTAGGCCTCAGGCAGCCCGGCATCGACGAGCACCTGCGCGTACTGTTCCGCCGGCAGGTCCTGGTACTTCACCGGCGTGCCCGTGGCGGCGCTGACCTCTCCGGCGAGATCGCTGAGGGTAAACGGCTCGTCACCCCCGAGCTCGTAGACCTTGCCGGCCTGGTCGTCCCTGAGCAGCACCTCTGCAGCGGCCTGGGCGTAGTCGGCCCGGGTGGCGGCGCTGACCTTGCCATCCCCGGCGCTGCCGAGCACGGAGCCGTACTGGAGCTGCACGGCAAGCTGGTCGGTATAGTTCTCCAGGTACCAGCTGTTGCGGAGCAAAGTGAAGGGCAGGCCCGAATCACGGAGGGCCTGTTCCGTGGCCTGATGTTCGGCGGCCAGTTGCATGCCGGTCCTGTCAGCGTTGGCGATGCTGGTGTAGGCGATCAGTCCGACGCCCGCCTCACGGGCGGCGTCGATGGCCTTCCGGTGCTGCTCAATACGCTGGCCGACCTCGCTGCCGGAGACCAGCAGCACCTTCTCGGCGTCCTTGAACGCCTGATGCAGGGAATCGGCGTCGTTGTAATCGATGGGGAGGACCTGGACGCCTTGCTCGGCGAAGTCGGCGATCTTGGCAAGATTCCGGCCGGCGGCCACGATCTGTTCCGCGGGAACGTTGCGGTTGAGAAGTGCTTCGACGACGAGGCGGCCGAGCTGGCCGGTGGCGCCGGTAACGACGATGGTCATGGTTTATTGCCTTTCACCAGTGGAGTGAGTGTCACTGATGCAAACCGTCCGCCCGGTTGGATACTTCCCAGAAGAGAGTACGCACTTTAAGGTAAGGTACCTGCATGAAGGTTAGTGCCCAGGTCAGCGAGCCTGTATTTCCCTTTGCTGACGGTATTTTCCCCGCGGGCTGTCCCAGCAGGACTGTTCTCGACCATGTCACGAGCAAGTGGGGCGTCCTGATTCTGGTCGCCCTGTCCGAGGGGCCGCAGCGCTGGAGTGACCTGCGCCGGCGCGCCGAAGGCATCAGCGAGAAGATGCTGGCACAAACCCTGAAGACCCTCGAAGGCGACGGGTTCGTGCGCCGCGACGCCCAGCCGATCATTCCTCCCCGGGTCGACTACAGCCTCAGCGCCAGCGGCCATGACCTTGCCTCGCTGATGCTGCCCCTGGTCGCTTGGATTGCCGAGCACGCGGACGGGATCGTCAACCCTCGGCCGGGTTCCGCGGATTCTGGGCCGGCCTCTAAAGCCGTTCGAAGCTAAGCAGCCTGCCGGGACGCCCGCGCGGACAGCTGAGAGCGCCGACGGATGACGTACTCCGCCGCCGCGACGTTGATCACCCAGCCCGCCCCCAGGAGCACCGCGCGGGTCGGAACGTCGGTTGGGCCCACCAGCAGTAGCCAGGGGATGCTGACCAGGGCTTGGGTTCCCGCGCCGACGGCGATCGCATAGGCGCGCGTCATCCAGGCGCTGTGCCGTACGAAGTCACGGCGCCAGATCGCGACGAGGCCCAGGACGATGCTCACCAGCATTGCCGTCCCGAAGAACAGCCGGAGCGGGACGTCGGTGTGGCCGTCCGGGAGGGCGTAGAAGACAGACATCCACAGGCCGGAGAGGGCGGCGAGCAGGCCGGCTGGTATCAGGATGCGGCCGGCGATGCGGTGCCAGCCATGCCGGCGTCGCAGTGAGGGAACGAACTGAAACGCTCCGAGCAGGGAGTACACGGTGACGCTCGCAATGTGCGTCACCACCGGGACTGGTGACGCGAAAAACCGCGCGTTCTGCGGCGTGATGGTAGCCCCGGCCGTCAACTCGGTCAGGCGCAGGGCCCCGAAAATCACGGGGATCAGGCTGAGGAGGATCAGCCCGGCAGGCACGGGCCACTGGGCTCGGGGGAGCCTGACGAGCGTCGGGGCACCGATGATTTCAGTTGGCATGTCGAATCCTCCGCTTCCCGGTGTACGGTGTACACCTCATGCCTGACCATAGGTGTACGGTGTACACTTGTCAATGGAAAACGGCAAAGGGAAGGTGCGCACATGACTCAGCAGATGGAGACTGCGCGCCGGGTCCCCCTGAGTCGGGACCGCGTGCTGGAGGCCGCCGTCCGGCTTGCCGATGAGGTGGGCATCGAGCTGGTCAGCATGCGCAGGCTGGCGCAGGAGCTCGGCGTGGTGCCCATGGCGCTGTACAAGCACGTGGCGAATAAAGAGGAACTTCTCGACGGGATGGTGGGCACGCTGGTCGGCGAGATCGATCCTCCAGTCGGCGATGCAGGCTGGAAAACTGCGGTCAAGCTGAGGGTGCTCTCGGCGAGGCGGGCGCTCCTCAGGCATCCCTGGGGCCGCCCGGTGCTGGAATCCCGTACCAACAGGACGCCGGCCGTGCTTGGGTACATGGACTCGTTTATCGCGATGTTCCTGGCCGGCGGTTTCTCTGTCGATCTCACCCACCACGTCATGCATGCCCTCGGCAGCCGCATGTGGGGCTTTACCCAGGAGCTGTTCGACGATCCGGCAGGCCAGGCGGCGGGTGGCCAGGCCGAGATGCACCCGGAGGTGCAGGCCGCAATGTACCGGGAGATGGCTGCACGCTATCCGAGCATATTGCAGGTCGCCATGGCGGCCACACACGATGACGGCCAAGTGGTTGGGCAGGGCTGTGACGACCAGTTTGAGTTTGAGTTCGCCCTCGATCTGCTCCTTGACGGCTTTGAGCGACTTCATCACCAGGACTGGACCTCGAAGAGGGCGAAGCTGGACCAGGGATGGTCCGACGCCATAGGTTGAGGGGATGGAGGTCCTCGACTGGCTGCTCGACTCTGACCCCTCGGTCCGCTGGCAGGTCTTGCGTGACCTCACCGACGCGCCGGAGGAGGATGTACTCGCCGAGCGGGCCCGCATTTCTTCAGAAGGCTGGGGTGCCCGCATGCTCGAGCTGCAAGGCGAGGACGGCCAATGGGACGGGGGCACGTTCTTCCCGTCATCCTACGATGGCTCCGAGAATGGCCAGCCCTGGACCGCCACGACCTATAGCCTGCTGCTCCTGCGCGACCTCGGCCTGGATCCCCGCAGCGATGCGTCCCGCCGCGCCGTCGAGCTCGTCCGGGAGAACAGCCGCTGGGAAGAGGGTGGCCAGCCGTTCTTCGAAGGCGAGGTGGAGCCGTGCATCAACGGCAAGGCCGTCGCCCTCGGCGCCTACTTCGGGGAGAACGTCGACGGTGTGGTTGCGCGCCTGCTCGGTGAGCAGCTTACCGACGGCGGCTGGAACTGCGAGGCGGAACGAGGCTCCACGCGGTCGTCATTCGCGACGACGATCAACGTACTCGAAGGGCTTCTGGAACATGAACGGGCCACCGGGGGGACGCCGGCGTCGGTCGCGGCCCGGCGGCGTGGCGAGGAGTATCTGCTGGAGCGCGCCCTTCTCCGGCGCAAGAGCACAGGGGAGCTGATCGACCGGGACTGGCTGCAGTTCTCGTACCCCACACGCTGGTT
Organism: Arthrobacter sp. 05T444; assembly: GCF_056395905.1. Lineage (NCBI taxonomy): Bacteria > Bacillati > Actinomycetota > Actinomycetes > Micrococcales > Micrococcaceae > Arthrobacter > Arthrobacter sp. 05T444. Next base: position 52,049 of record NZ_JBFTKK010000004.1, on the reverse strand, counting down.
CTACGACGTGCTCCGCGGACTTGAGTACTTCCGGGCTGTCGGGGGACCGCCGGATGAACGCATGGCCGAGGCGGTCGGGGTGCTGCGCTCGAAGCGGCGGTCCGACGGGACCTGGCTGCTGGAGAACACCCATCCCGGGCGGGTGCATTTCGCCCTGGAGGTCGGCGACGGACGGCCGAGCCGGTGGAACACGCTCAGGGCGCTGCGTGTACTCGAGTGGTACGGGCACCAGTAACCTCGAGCCCTGGAACGACGACAAAAAAGGCAGGGACCGGGGCGAAGATCCCGGTCCCTGCCTTCGGAAATTCGAGCTAGCTGGCTGACGCCGTCTCGGCGGCCGCCATTGCCTTCCATTCCGCCACGCGTGCCTGGTGCAGCGGCGAGCGGCGGACCACAGCGTAGGCCGCGCCAAGGACGGCGAACCAGATCGGCGTGACCAGCAGCGCCGTGAGCGTGTCCGGCTGCGTCGTCAGTGCCCAGACCAGGAACGCGAAGAACGCGAAGACCACCCACACCATGGGAATGCCGCCGGGCATCTTGAAGGTTGAGGCCCGGTGGAGTTCGGGGCGGCGTTTCCGGAACACGAGGTAGCTGGCAAGGATGATGGACCAGACGAACATGAAGCAGACGGCGGACACGGTGGTCACCATGTCAAACGCCACTCCCACGTCCTTGCCTGCATATAGCAGTGCCACGCCGGCGAGCAGCAGCACGCAGGAGAGGAACAGGGCGTTCTGCGGGACCTTGCGGCTGGAGAGACGGCCGAAGACCTTGGGGGCGTCGCCGTCGTTGGCAAGCCCGTAGACCATGCGCGAGGTGGAGTAGATCCCGGAGTTGGCCGAGGACATGGCGGATGTCAGCACCACGAGGTTCACTACGGTTGCCGCGATCCCCAGCCCGGCCAGCGAGAACATGCCGATGAACGGGCTGTGGCCCGCCTGGAACTCGGTCCACGGCGTGACGGACATCAGGATGACGAGTGCGCCGACATAGAACAGCATGACGCGCAGCGGGATAGCGTTGATGGCGCGGGGCAGGTTGTGTTCCGGGTTCTTGGTTTCGGCCGCGGCTGTTCCCACCAGCTCGATGCCCACGAATGCGAAGACCGCGATCTGGAAGCCAGCCACGAAGCCCATGAACTCGCGCGGGAAGAAACCGCCGTGGTTCCAAAGGTTCGTGAAAGTGGCCGTGCCGGCGTCGGACTGGAAACCGGTGAAGATCATCACCAGGCCCACGGCGATCAGCGCCACGATGGCCACGATCTTGATCAGCGCGAACCAGAACTCGGTCTCGCCGAAGGTCTTAACCGTGGGCAGGTTCAGCAGCAGCAGGATCACGATGGTGGCCAAGCCGGGGATCCACAGCTGGATGCCTGGCCACAACTCGTTGGCGTAGCCGGCAATCGCGATCACGTCGGCCACGCCGGTCACCACCCAGCAGAACCAGTAGGTCCAGCCGGTGAAGAAGCCTGCCCAGGGGCCCAGGAGGTCCCCGGCGAAGTCGCTGAACGACTTGTAGTTGAGGTTGGACAGCAGCAGCTGGCCCATGGCCCGCATCACGAAGAACAGCATGAAGCCGATGATCATGTATACGAAGATCACGGACGGCCCTGCCACCGAGATGGTCTTGCCGGAGCCCATGAACAGCCCGGTGCCGATGGCGCCGCCGATGGCCAGCAGCTGGATGTGCCGGTTGCTCAGCGAGCGTGAAAGGTGGGGCTCGCTGTCCCGGCTGGAGGCAGTTCTCTGCCCAGTGGTTGTCTGCTCAGACATGTGCAAAATCCTTTGGAAAGTCCGCCGCGAGGGTGGTGGCGGTTACAAAATCAGCGTCTCCAACCTACATCCTGGTCGCGCAGGACGACGTATCACCCGTCTCAGCTGCCCCATCCCCGGCCCGCCGGAGCGGCGGGGGCTGTACGCCCTGTCTTCGCGAGGGGGCAGACGGCGACTTCCAGGGGCCCCAAGTGTTCGTTCGGGCTAACTGCACTTGACTGTTAGGGTGCCTAACTATTAGGCTACCTAACTATGAGCACACGCGAACAAACCGAGCTGCAGACCCTCGCCCAGGACTTCCGTGAGGCGCTGCGCCACAGCGTGTACCTCGTGCGCCGCCTCGACGCCGACGGCGATCTCAGCGCCGCCCAGCTCAGCACGCTCAAAATGCTGCTCGACGACGGCGTCCGCGTGGGGGAGATCGCCCGCAACCTCGGCGTGAAAGTTCCCAGCGCCACCGAACAGGTCATCAAGCTCGAACGTGCCGGCCTCGCCCGCCGCGAAGCGGACCCGGACGACTCACGTGCCGTCCGGGTGGTGCTGACCACGGAAGGCCGTGCCGCCGTCGACTCCGCCAATGAGCGCCGCAACGCCGTCATGGCCGGGATCCTGGCGGCGCTCACGGAGGACGACCGGAAGGCCCTCGCCGCCGCGCTGCCCGTTATCGACAAAATCAACAGCTCACTTCAGAACTGAAACAGCCAACACTTAGGAGTGCCATCCATGGACGGCCAGCGCGCAGAGACTCTGCCGGCAGTGCAGGAAAACGCAGTGCAGGAAAACGCAGTGCAGGAAAACGCGGTGCAGGAAACGCTCGAGGCGGAAAAGGCCTCGATCCTCAAACAGCCCAAGGCGGTGTGGGCCACTGCCCTCGCGGCGGTGTTCGCGTTCATGGGCATAGGCCTCGTGGACCCCATCCTGCCGGCCATCGCCAAGAACCTGGATGCCAGCCCCAGCCAGGTCTCGCTGCTGTTCACCAGCTACTTCCTGGTCACCGCCGTCGCCATGCTGATCACCGGCTTCGTTTCCTCGCGGATCGGCGGCAAGCGGACCCTGCTGGCCGGCCTGGCCGTCATCGTGGTGTTTTCCTCCCTGTCCGGAACGTCGGGCAGTGTGGGTGAGCTGATCGGGTTCCGCGCCGGCTGGGGCCTGGGTAACGCGCTCTTCGTGGCCACGGCGCTGGCCGTCATCGTGGGAGTGGCCAGCGGCGGTGCAGGCACCGCGATCATCCTGTACGAGGCCGCCCTGGGGCTGGGCATCTCCCTGGGCCCGCTCCTCGGCGCGTTCCTTGGTGGCTGGCAGTGGCGGGCACCGTTCTTCGGCACCGCCGTACTCATGGCGGCCGCTTTCATTGCCCTCATCGCCCTGCTGCCCAAGACGCCTCTCCCCGAACGCAAAGTACGGCTCCGTGACCCGCTGCTCGCCCTGGGCCACAAGGGACTGCGGACGACCGCGGCCAGCGGCCTGTTCTACAACTACGGCTTCTTCACGGTTCTCGCCTTCACGCCCTTCATCCTGGGCATGGACGCGTACGGCATCGGCGGAGTGTTCTTTGGCTGGGGCATCGCCGTCGCGGTATTCTCCGTTTTCGTGGCGCCGGTGCTCCAGAACCGCTTCGGCGCAACCAGGGTGCTCACCGGCACGCTCGCCGTGCTGATGCTTGACCTGATCGGGCTGGGCCTCGCCGCCGGGCACTCGGTGCCGGTGGTTGTGGTGCTGGTGGTGGTCTCGGGTGCGCTGCTGGGAATCAACAACACGATCTACACCGAACTCGCGATGGGCGTATCGGACTCGCCGCGGCCGGTTGCCTCGGCAGGCTACAACTTCGTCCGCTGGATGGGCGGCGCGCTGGCCCCGTTCGCCGCGGCACAGCTGGGCGAACACTTCGGTCCCCAGGTGCCGTTCTTTGCGGGAGCGGCAGCCATGGTGGTGGCCATCGCCGTTGTGTTGGGCGGGCGCCGGTACCTGGCGGCCCACGAGCCCCACGTGGTCTGAGCGGGACGTCCGCAGCCAGGCGTCTGCGCTGGCATGGGACGCGCTGATATAGGAAAAGACGCCCACGTTCCTCAGGAACGTGGGCGTCTTCCGTTTCATGCCGGGGGAGCCAAGAGCCGGTCAGACCTTAACGGACCCCTTGGGAACAAACAGGGTCTCAGCCTGTTCCAGCGACATGCCGTTCGTCTCCGGCACCTTGTACATGACGAAGAAGAACGATGCTGCGGCAAACAGTGCGTACATGGCGTACGTCAGCGGCAGCGAGCCTGCGGCCATCATGGGGAAGCTCAGGGTGATGGCGAAGTTGGCGATCCACTGGGCGGCGGCGGCCAGCCCCAGGGCGCGGGCGCGGATCCGGGACGGGAAGATCTCGCCCAGCAGCACCCAGACGAGCGGGCCCCAGGAGGCGCCGAAGCTGACCACGAAGACGTTGGCCGCGACGAGGGCAACGGGGCCCCAGGCGCCGGGGAGCGAAATGTCAGAACCGGTGCCCTTGGCCGAGGCGAAGGCCAGGGCCATGGCGCCCAGCGATACCGCCATGCCGATGGAGCCGGCGAGCAGGATGGGCCGGCGGCCGATCCGGTCCACGAGGGCGATGGCCACCAGGGTCACCAGGATGTTGGTGATGGAGGTGGCCACTGAGATGGTCAGCGAGTCCTTCTCCTGGAAGCCCACGGCCTTCCACAGCGTGGTGGAGTAGTAGAAGATCACGTTGATGCCCACGAACTGCTGCAGCACGGAGAGCGTGATGCCGATCCAGACCACGGCCTGCAGCCCGAACACCTTGCCGCGCAGTGAACCCTTCTTGCCTGCGAGCTGGTCTTCCTCGATCGCTTCGCGGATTTCACGGAGGTGGCGCTCGGTGTCCTCATCCGGGGCGATGGATTCGAAGACCTTGCGCGCCTGATCCTCCTTGCCCTGGAAGACCAGGAAGCGCGGGGATTCGGGCAGCGTGTAGGAGACGGCGCCGTAGACAACTGCGGGGACGGCGGCGGCGAGGAACATCCAGCGCCAGGCCTCGATGCCCAGCCAGAGCGGCTGGTCGGCGCCGCCGGCGGAGGTGGCGAACAGTGCATCGGACAGCAGTGCGGCGAAGATGCCGGTGGTGATGGCCAGTTGCTGGAGCGATGCGAGGCGCCCGCGAACGTGCCGCGGTGAGATCTCGGAGATGTAGGCCGGCGCGATCACCGAGGCCAGGCCGATGCCCAGGCCGCCCACGAGCCGCCAGAAGATCAGGTCCCAGACGCCGAAGCAGAAGCCGGTGCCGATGGCGCTGATCAGGAACAGGAGCGAGCCCAGTTTCATGGCGGGGATCCGGCCGTAGCGGTCGGCCACCTTGCCGGCCATGTACGCACCGGCCGCGCAGCCCAGCAGGGCCACGGCCACGGCGAAGCCGGTGACACCCTCGCTCAGGGCGAATTCTTCCTTCATGGCGTCGACTGCACCGTTGACCACGGACGAGTCGAAACCGAACAGGAAGCCGCCCACGGCGCCGGCGAGCGCGAGCCAAATGACCCGCTGCGGGATCCTGGCGGTTGGTTGCTCCTTGGCGGTGGGCATGGTTCTCCCTCGGGGGTTTGGGGATGGGTGAATGCGGTGCGGACGTCGTCGGCTGCGGTACCGGCCCAGACGGCCGGCGCACACGCGCCTAACAGTGTGCCACGTCACCGCTTGCCGTTCCACTTGGGGACAGAAGACGACGGCGGCGGGGCGGCCCGCCGTCGTCGTCTTCACCGGGGTGCTGACGGGAAAACACAACGGGAGGCAGCCTAAAAGACTGCCTCCCGCGATGTGTTTACGGGGCGTGCCCGCCGAAGATGGCTAGTGCGCCGGCACGGACTCAGATCCTGCTCTCTGAGCGACCGCCTTCGGGTCCGTCAGCTTCTTGTTCGGCAGTGCGAAGCTGATCAGGAAGGCGATCCCGGTAAGCACGGCGGCGGTGAGCATGACGGCGTCGATCGACTGGGCGAAGCCCTCGGTGATGGGCCGGGTGAGCACCGGGTTGGCCGTGTGCAGCCAGCTGGTGTCGTTGAGGGAATCATTGCTGGCGCCGTTCTTGAAGAACTCGTAAAGCTTGGCGTTTGCGGGATCGGCGGCCACGGCGGGATCCTTGAGGACCTTGAGGTAGTCGGCGTTCTGCACGGCGTCCTTCATGCCGGTGGCGATCTTGTCCGCCGCGAGGCTGAACAGCATGGAAATGAAGACGGCGGTTCCCACGGCGCCGCCCATGGAGCGGAAGAACGCAGCCGACGAGGTGCCCACGCCCATGTCCTTAGGCGGGACGGAGACCTGCATGGCCAGGGTGAGCGGCTGCATGCAGAAACCCAGGCCCAGGCCGAAGAACACCGCGATCAGGCCGGGAACCCAGAGCCCGGTGTCCACGCCGAGCGAGAAGCCCATGACGACGGCGGCCGCCGTCAGGATGGCGGTGCCCAGGATGGGGAAGATCCGGTAGGTGCCCGACGACGAGATGGTGCGGCCGGCAGTGATGGAGCCGAACAGGATGCCCACCGTGAACGTGATCATCATGAGGCCCGCCTCGGTGGGGGTGAGGCCCTTCACCAGCTGCAGGTACATGGGGAGCATGGCGATGGCGCCGAACATGCCGATGCCGATGATGAAGTTCAGCAGCGAGGACAGTCCGAACGTGATGTTCTTGAACAGGCGGAGCGGGATGAGGGCGTAGTCGCCGGCGCGCTTCTCGGCCAGCAGGAACGCGACGACGCCGACGACGCCCAGGCCGTAGCAGACGAAGGAGCTTGTCGAGGTCCAGCCCCAGCTGCGGCCCTGTTCGGCCACGAGCAGCAGGGGAACGATGGCCAGGGTGATGGCGGCGGCGCCCCAGTAGTCGATCTTCTGCTTCATGTGCTTCGCCGGCAGGTGCAGGTACAGGAAGACCACTGCCAGGGCGGCCAGGCCGATCGGGAGGTTGATAAAGAAGACCCAGCGCCAGCCGTCGAAGCCGAGGATGTTTGCAGAGCCGGCGAACGCGCCGCCCACCACGGGGCCGAGCACCGAGGAGATGCCGAAGACGGACATGAAGTAGCCCTGGAACTTGGCCCGGTCCTTGAGCGCAACGATGTCGCCGATGATGGTCAGCGCGAGTGCCAGCAGGCCGCCGGCGCCCATGCCCTGGATGCCGCGGGCGACGGCCAGTTCGGTCATGGAATGCACCGAGCCTGCATACAGCGAGCCGGCCAGGAAGATTACGATCGCGGCCAGGTACAGCGGGCGTCGGCCGAAGATGTCGCTGAGCTTGCCGTACAGCGGCGTGCTCACCGTGGAGGTGATGAGGTACGCCGTGGTGGCCCAGGCCTGCAGTGAGAGGCCGTCGAGGTCGTTGGCGATGGTGTAGATGGACGTGGACACGATGGTCTGGTCCAGCGAAGACAGGAACATTCCGAGCATGAGCCCCACCATGACGGTGATGGTCTGGCGCTTGGTCAGGGCCTCTCCGGGCGCGGGTCCTGCGGTGGTTTTGGACATGGCTGCTCCAGGGTCAGAAACGGGGGATCGCGATTGATAGTTGCTTTCAGTAACTATATTACTTCCCGCGTTGTTCCCGCTGGCTGAATTTTCTTGCCGCACCCTTCACCGAGAGGTTAGATCCCGGCACTCAGACGCCTCGTAAGTGCCGGGATCTCACGCATCACCGCTCGATCAGGATGCCGTCCGGGTCGCACCAGATAGTGGTACCCGTGCGGATGGTCACGCCGTCGATCAGCAGGTCCACGTCCGTCTCGCCGGCGCCGGCCTTCGCGCTCTTGCGCGGGTTGCTGCCCAGCGCCTTGACGCCGAGAGGCAGTTCCGCGATCGCCTCGCGGTCCCGGATGGCGCCGTTGATGACGACGCCGGCCCAGCCGTTTGCCACGGCGCTCGCCGCGATCATGTCCCCCATCAGCGCCGTCCGCAGCGAACCCCTGCCGTCCACCACCAGCACAGCGCCGTTGCCCTGTGAGGCCAGGGTGGATTTGACCAGCGCGTTGTCCTCGAAGCACCGGACAGTCCGGACGGGACCGCTGAAATGGGTGCGGCCGCCGAGCGACTGGAATTGCAGGGCGATGGAGGCCAGCTCCTCGCCGCGTTCGTCGTAGAGGTCGGCCGTGTTGACGGCGGCGGGTTCGGCTGGGCCCTGGCTAACCGTGGGATTGCTGGCGGGGGAAGCGGTCATTGTGGTTCTCCTCGATAGCGGCGTGCGCGGCCATAGCAGCGGGTCTGTGATGCCCACGATAGTCTGATTTCACACGATCAAAACCGTTACAAGGGGAGCCTGCCATGAGTCTGTCCGACATTCCCGGTGCAGTTCCCGAGCCTGGATTGGCGGGGCAAAGGGCGGCCACGGCGCTCGCCGAGCCGACTGCCCGGGTCAGGCCGCTGTGGACGACCGGCGTGGTGCTGGTCAACCTGGGCATCAACGCCGCGTTCTTCGGACCGATCCAGGTTCTCCTCGCGCAGCAGGCCGAGCATTTCGACGCCGGCCAGAAGGAAGCCATCCTGGCCCTCGTGACCGGTGCAGGGGCGGCGGTGTCACTGGTGGCGAACCCGCTCTTCGGTGCCTTCAGTGACAAGACAACCTCCCGGTTCGGCCGCCGGGTGCCGTGGGTGCTGGTGGGTGCTGTCCTCGGGGCAAGCGCGCTGATCGGCCTGGCCGGAGCGCCCAACGTTGCCATCATGACCATTCTTTGGTGCCTGGTGCAGGCTGGCTGCAACGGTGCCTACGCCGCCATCACCGCCGCCATTCCCGACCGCGTCCCCGTGCCGCAGCGCGCCACGGTGGGAGGGCTGGCCGCAATGGGCCAGACGGTGGGTATCCTCATCGGCGCGGTGATTGGCGCCGTCGTCAGCGGAAACTTCGCACTCGGCTACGTGGTCTGCGCAGCTGCCCTGGTGGCCGGCGTGGTGATGTACCTCTTCAGGAATGAGGACGCGCCGCTCCCCGCCGGAACCAGGCCGCAGCTGAACTGGGCAGACTTCCTGCTCGGCTTCATCCGCCCGCTGCGCCACCCCGACTTCGCGTGGGCATGGATCACCCGGCTGCTGGTCAACATTGGCAACCATATGGTCACGCTGTACCTGCTGTTCTTCCTGTCGGACGCCGTACACCTGAAGGAGACAGCGGGGCTTGAGCCTGCCTTCGGCGTGCTGGTGCTGACCGGCCTCTACGCGGTGTTCGTCATCATCACGAGCGTGATCGGCGGGCGGCTCAGCGACCGCACGGGCAAGCGTAAGCCGCTGGTTATCGCGTCCTCGGTCATCATTGCGCTGGCATCCCTGATCCTCGCCTTCGCTCCGACGTGGACCGGCGGCATCGTGGGCGCCAGCGTCCTGGGGATCGGGTTCGGCGCCTACCTCGCGGTGGACTTCGCGCTCATCACCCAGGTCCTGCCCAGTGCGGGGGACCGGGGCAGGGACCTGGGCGTCATCAACATCGCGAACTCCCTGCCGCAGGTCATCGCCCCGGCCCTCGCCTGGCCGTTCGTCACGCTCTGGGGCGGCTACGTGTCGCTCTACGTCGCCGCCGCCGTGATCGGCCTGCTGGGCGCCGTCTTCGTGGTCAAGATCAAGGGCGTCGACTGACCTGACGCCCGTGGCCTGCAGGCGAGCCCCAAACCCCAGTGCCGTATAGTTGAGTCCGAATTGCGGGCAGGACTGGGATGGGGACTCTCCTGGCTGCCGCAGGAATCTCAACCCTCCGGACTGATGATGCTTGAATTAAATCCAGATCTTCCGCCCATGGCCGCCCCTCCGTCCCTGCCCCGGCAGCAGGCCCGCTATGCCCGGATCCTGGACGTCGCGGCCGGCTTCGCCCGCAAGGGCCTCAAATCTGTGACCCTGTCCGAAGTGGCTGCGAAGGCAAACGTTCCCCTTGGCACGCTGTACCGCTACTTCCCGTCCGCCACGCACCTCATGCTGGCGCTGTACCGGCACCAGCTGAGCGAACTCAAGGTGGGCAGCTGGCCGGGTGCCGGAACGGTGCGGATCCATGCCCTGTCCGGTGTGGTGATGGAAATTTTTCATATGCGCGTGATGCAGCCTGCCGTGGAGCAGTGCCTGACCAAGGGCGTGTACGTCAACGACCGGGACACCACGGCGCTGCTGCGTGAGATCGATGCCCTGTCGGAGCGGGCTGTCACCGGTGCCAGTGGCGACGCAGCCGTCTCGCGGGTGCTGCTGCTGACCGTCACTGGTCTAGTCCAGTCGGTGCGCTGCCGCCGGTTGTCGCTGTTCGAGGCGGAAGAAGACCTCAAGAAAGCGTGCTCGCTGCTGGTTCCGCGGCCGCGGTCCATGCGCCACACGGCGTAACTGGTCTAGACCAGTAGCCCCTTTTTGCTACCATTTCGGTGAATTAGGCCACAAGAACCCCGCAAACCACGTCAAGTGGTCCCTCCGCTGGCAAACAGGCGGCCGCGCAATGGTTACCATTGCAGGACCGGAGTGGCTAGCAACCCGTACCCGCGGGCTTCCGGACGGACCCCCACCCTTTGGGCCGTCAGCGAAGCACGCACCTGACCATCTTGAGCTCCAATGCTTGAGCCATACTGTGCCGTGCGCCCACGGCTAGCCCAGGAGACAACGACGTGTCCACTGAAACGATCGCCACCATTGACAACACCGCGGCCGAAGCGCTGACGGAGCAGGAAATCTTCGCGGCCCACGAGAGCGGCAAGCTCTCCATCGCCAGCACCGTCCCCCTCGCCAACAAGCGCGATCTTTCCATCGCCTACACACCGGGTGTCGCCCAGGTCAGCCGCGCCATCCACGCCAACCCGGATCTCGCCAAGACCCACACCTGGGCCCAGCGCCTGGTGGTGGTGGTCAGCGACGGAACCGCCGTGCTTGGCCTCGGCAACATCGGCGCCAGCGCATCCCTTCCTGTCATGGAGGGCAAGTCCGCCCTGTTCAAGGCGTTCGGCGAGCTGGACTCCATTCCGCTGGTCCTCAACACCACGGACGTGAACGAGATCGTGGAAACGCTTGTCCGCCTGCGCCCCAGCTTCGGTGCCGTCAACCTCGAAGACGTCTCGGCCCCCCGCTGTTTCGAACTCGAAGAAAAGCTCATCGAGGCCCTGGACTGCCCGGTTATGCACGATGACCAGCACGGCACCGCCGTCGTGGTCCTCGCAGCCCTGACCGGCGCCGCGAAGGTCACCGGCCGCGAGCTCGAAGGCTTGCGCGTCGTGGTTTCCGGCGCCGGAGCCGCTGGCATCGCCGTCGCTGAAATCCTGCTCACGGCCGGCGTCAAGGACGTGGTCCTGCTGGACTCGCGCGGCGTCATCAACGCCGAGCGCGCCGATATTGCCGCGGACCCCGCCAGCAAGAAGTCCCAGATGGCGCAGCGCAGCAACCCCCGCGGCATTGCGGGCGGTCCCGGTGAGGCCCTGCTCGGCGCCGACGTCTTCATCGGCGTCTCCTCCTCCAAGCTGGACGAGGAGCACCTCAAGCTGATGAACCACAGCTCCATCGTCTTCGCGCTGTCCAACCCGGACCCCGAAGTGCTGCCCGAGGTTGCCGCCAAGTACGCCGCCGTTGTGGCCACCGGCCGCAGCGACTTCCCCAACCAGATCAACAACGTGCTGGCCTTCCCCGGCATCTTCCGCGGCGCCCTCGACGCGGGCGCCCGCCGCATCACCCCCGCCATGAAGCTTGCTGCAGCCCGCGCCATCGCCGAGCTGGCCGAGGAAGGACTGTCCGCCGACTACATCGTGCCCAGCCCGCTGGACCCGCGGGTGGCACCGGCCGTCACCGCTGCAGTGGCTGCCGCGGCAGCGGAAGACGCCGTCTGACCGGCTGCCAGGGCGGCAGCTGACAACGGCTGACTGAAAGCCCGACGGCGGTGCCTCCCGTGCTGGGGAGGCACCGCCGTCGTCGTTCGTCAGGGAGCGCCCTGACGAGCCGGAACCCTAGACTGGGGGAATGAACGCCCAGACCGTAGTGACCGTCCTGTGTGGCTTGGCCATCCTGGTGGGCGTGGCCGGCACCGTCATCCCCGTGCTGCCGGGCAGCCTCGTGATCGGGCTGAGCCTTCTCGCCTGGGCCATCTGGGGCGGCGAGGGCGCCACCGGCTGGGTGGTTTTCAGCATCGGCATGGTGTTCGTGCTGGCGGGCATGGCGGCCAGTGCGGTGCTGGCGGGACGCAAGCTCAAGGAACACAGAATCCCCAACCGGAGCGTGGCGGCCGGGATCGTGCTGGGTATCGCGGGCATGTTCATCATCCCCGTCGTGGGCCTGTTCGTGGGGTTCGCCGCCGGACTGTTGCTCAGCGAGATGCAGCGCACCCGCAACTTCCGCACCGCCCTGACCACCAGCTGGGCCGCCCTCAAAGCCACAGGCCTGGGCATCCTCGTGGAGTTTGGCCTGGCCTGCCTGGCCGCGAGCACCTGGGTGATCGGCGTGTGGGTGGGCGTGGCTTCGGGCTAGATTCGCGTGGCCACTAGCATGGAGGAATGACCGCCGGGCAGATTCCAGGACCGATCTACCGCGACACCCGCGACCTCACCCCCTTCGGCGCCGGCCAGGTCCGGACGCCCGCACGGGAAATAGCCGAGGGCGTCGGCGGCCTGATCCACGGGGTGTTGGGCGGCCGGGGCGGGGCCCTGATCAGTGTGGACGGCACCGTGCCCAGGCTCAAGCGCCTCGCCGGCAAGGCGGCCAAGTCCGTCTACGACGCCATCTTCGCCAGCACCGACCCCAACCGGTTGATTGCGGTTGGCCGTGAGTACCCTGGCTGGTCGGGACTTTGCTACGTGATGGCTGGCCTGCTCGCCCACAAGCAGGGCGGCTACCTCCGTGCTGTGGAGCTGCTGCAGCGCGGCCTCACCACCAAGAACGACGACGACGCGAACCAGTTCGCGGCAAGCTACCTGACGCGCGTGGTCACCCGGGTGGAAGTCGCCGAGCGCATCGAGGTCCCCGTGCTGTTCAGCGAGGAATCGGTGTTCCTCGCGTTGTCCCATTCCCTGCGGGAGACGGGGCAGACGGAAGCCGCGCTGGAAGCGCTGGGCATGCTGCCGCCGTCGCTGCCTACCGCCCTGGCGAGGTGCGCGCTGGCCCACACGCTCGGGCGGGACCACGAGGTGGTGGTCTGGACCGAGGGGCTGCTCAACGCCGACGACCTGTCCGCCGCCCTGCTGCTGGTCCGCGCGCGCTCGCTGCGCCGGCTTGGCGCCCACGAGCATGCGCAGCAGGCACTGAAGGAGGTCCTGCGGCGGCGCAAGACCAGCATGGCGCTGCGCAACGACGCGCTGACCGACCGCGCATTGCTGGTGCTGGACAACGGCCGCAAGTCCCTGAATCCGCGCGACTGGCGGCGCCGGCGTGCCGAGCTCGAAACCTTCGAGGTCATCCGCAAGGACGTCGAGGAGCGCAGGCTGTGGGAACAGGAATGGAAGCAGTTCGGCGGGGACTGATGCGATGGCCCGCCGGGCTGGCCCTCGGCGTTGCCGGTTGCGGGCTGGCTCTTGTGGGCGTGGGCCGGCGGCGGTACAACGGACAAATGACCGACGCAATCACGCTGTGGATGGAAAAGTACATCACGGCTTGGACCAGCAATGCTCCCGACGACATCCGGGCGCTGTTCACTGAGGACGCCGTTTACGCGACCAGACCCTATGACCCGGACGCATGGCGGGGCAGTGAGCAGATCGTGGAGCGGTGGCTTGCCTCTGCGGACGAGCCCGAGGACTGGAGGTTCGAGTGGTCCGTGCTCGGAGCCGACGGCGACCTCGCCTTCGTGCAAGGACGCACCACCTATCTCGATGACAGGACCAGCTATGAGAACCTCTGGGTGATACGGCTTGGCCCCGACGGTCGGGCGACGGCCTTCACCGAGTGGTTCATGGAGCGTAAGACCTGAGGTCCCGTGGTTGCCCGGCCGGAAACTAGGCGAGCCTGGCAAGGAGGGGAAGCAGCTGTTCGGAGAGCAGTGCTGCGCCAAGGCCCACCATGATGATGCCGCTGGCGAGGGTCACGGTGCGGGCGGCACCAGGCCGGGACTGAAGCAGCTTCCGGGACAGGAGTGCAACGCAGGTGTAGACGATCGCGGCCAACAGCACGAACGTCAGGCCGAGGAGGCCCGACTGAACAGGTACGGGAAGAGGCGCCTCAGCGCTGACAAACTGCGGCACGAGGGCCAGGTAGAACAGCAGTCCCTTGGGATTGATGCCGCTGGTCCCCATCCCCTGGAGGAACGTCCGGAGCTGGTTCTGCCCGGGATTGCCGACGGCGGCCCCTGCGGTGAAGCTTGCACCGCGCCAGGACCTGATGGTCGCAGTTCCGAGCCACAGCAAGTAAGCCGCTCCCGCTATGGTGAGCCAGCCGAGCACTCCCGGCATACCCGCCAGAACAGCCGCCAGCCCGGCGACCATGAGCACTGTGTGGAGTAGATAACCGCTGCACAGGCCGGCTACGGCGGGCACAAAGCTCCGGCGCCCCAGCCCCGCCGTGATGGAGTAGGCCCAGTCCACGCCCGGAGTGCAGGCGAGGGCGGTGGCGACGGCCACAAAGGCCAGAAATAGCTGAAGATTCATGGGGCGCTCCTGAGTGGCGGTTACAGGAAAAGCCTAGGCAAATCCCCGCCATAAGTGCTCCCTGATTTCGCGCAAAACCCGGCTCTCGGCGTAAGATTCTTGCGTGATTGACCACATCGACAGAAATATCTTGCGCCACCTGAAAGAGGACGGGCGCATGACGGCCACGGCCCTCGCGGCGAAGGTGGGACTGACGGTGGCGCCATGCCACCGACGGCTCCGCGATCTGGAGGCATCAGGGGTGATCCGCGGCTACAAGGCGGACATTGACCCGGCCGCCGTCGGCCTCGGTTTTGAGGCGATTGTGTTCGTGACGCTCCGCACCGTGGACCAGTCAACGATGGAGATCTTCGAGAACCGCGTTGCTGAGAACCCGAACATCGTGGAGGCACAGCGGCTGTTTGGGTCCCCGGACTACCTGCTCAAGGTGATCGCCGCGGACCTTCCGTCGTACCAGCGCTTCTACGATAGCGAGCTGACTGTCCTTCCCGGAGTGGAACGGCTGACCTCGACGCTGGTGATGAAGAACCTGAAGTCCAATGCCGGCCCGCCCGTATAGATGGCCGGGCCTGACGACGGGCCGCCTTTCCGGGTTAAAAGCGGCCGGCCGCGGAAGGAATCCTCCGCGGCCGGCCCGGCTGTCATCGTTGAACCCTCAGCTCTACTGTCAGTCCTGTCTCAGGAGGATCTGTCAGCGCGGGTTCAGGACGACATTCTGGAACCCCCCGGTTCCAGTGCCTGTGTGAAGCCAGAGGGTGCCGTCGGCCGAAGTGGTGATGACGTTCGGCTTGCCCGTTCCGGCGAAACGTCCCACGCTGGCCAGCGACTGGTACGCGTTCCAGCCCGTGCCGATCTGCTTCCGGGTCAGGAAACTTGAGGCGCCGCTGCCGGGGTAGAGCCAGAGGGTGCCGTCCGCGGTGCGGGCCATCAGGTCGGACTTTCCGTCACCGGTGAAGTCATTCGCTGCAATCACCTGGTTGAAGCCGCCCCACCCCACGCCGATCTGCTTCTTGGTCAGGAATCCGCCCGTGCCGTTGCCGGGGTAGAGCCAGAGCTTTCCGTCGGCCGACTGGCCGATGATGTCGCTCCGGCCGTCACCCGAGAAGTCGCCGGGTGCCAGAATCCGGGTGAACACGTTCCAACCGGTTCCGATCTTCTTCGCGGCCTGGAAATATCCCTTTCCGTCGCTCGGGTAGAGCCACAGCGAGCCGTCCGACCTCCGCGCCACCAGATCCGGACCGCCGGCGCCGTTGAAGTTTCCCGCGGACACCACCTGGGTGAAACTCTGCCAGCCGACGCCCACCTGCCGGGCAGGCCGGAAGCCGCCGGAGCCGTTGCCGGGCTGCAGCATCAACGCGCCGTCCGAGGTGCGGGTCAGGACATCGGGCTTGCCGTCGCCGTCGAAGTCACCTGCCTCCCAGACCTGGGTGTACCGGTTCCAGGCTGTTCCGATGGCCAGCTTGGGTGCGAGGGCGCCGGCTCCGTTTCCGGGGTACGCCGCCAGGGCGCCGGCGCTGCTCGCGGTGAGGACGTCGGTGCGCCCATCGGAGGTGAAGTCCTGGCCGCCGATCAGGTCCGAAGCGCTGCCCCATCCGGTGGCCAGGGTCTTGCGCGGCAGGAAGCCGCCGGTTCCGTTGCCCGGGTAGAGGTATACAGTGCCGTCAGCGCTGCGTGCCAGCACGCCCGCTGTGCCTTGGAGTCCGCCGGCCCCTGCGAGGGCCGTGAAGCCCTGCCATCCTGCCCCGACCTGCTTGGCCGGCAGGAAGCCGCCGGTTCCATTGCCCGGGTACAGCCACAACGATCCGTCGGTCCGCATGGCCAGCAGGTCGGGGCGCTTGTCGCCGTCGAAGTCGCCGGCCGCAACGATGCGCTTGAGGCTGCCCCAGCCACTCGCGATCTGCTTTCGGGCCTGGAAGCCGCCCGTTCCGGTGCCGGGGTACAGCCACAGCACGCCGTCGGACGAGCGTGCAATGAGGTCCGTCTTGCCGTCGCCGTTGAAGTCGCCGTTGCCCAAAACCATGTTGAAGATGTTCCAGCCGACGCCGATCTTAACCGGAGTTCCCACTTTGTTCCCGGCCTGTCCCGCGAGGAGGAACAGTGAGCCGTCGGCTTCCCGTGAGACCACGTCCGCCCGGCCGTCGCCGTTGAAGTCGCCGGGGGAAAACTGGATCTTCGTCCTCAGTGCTAGGTCAGCGTTGATGGTCACAGTGGCCGAGTCGGCCGTCACCGCGTTGACGGTCACCAGCGTTCCGGCGTGGGTTCTGAAGGTACGGCCGGCCTGCCAGGCGTGGTTCGGGCTGTAGTAGCCGCTGAACGGAATGGTCGAAGGCATGAGCGTCAGGGATGACGACGGAGTTGCTCCGCCGCGCTGGACGATTTTCACGCCCCGGTTCCCGGCGTAATCGGAAGCCAGGTAACTGTCATAGCCCACGGGCTGCCGAAGCTCAAGGTAGTACACCTCGCGGCTTACCGGATCGGTGAACTTCACAGCCCGGTTCGCGAGCGTCCCGCCCCAGGGCCGCAGGGTGTAGCTCTTGACCCCGGATGCCACGCCAAGGTCGCGGACCTCGTCGCCACGGCCCAGTCCCCTGGCATCCCAGAAGGGTGAGCTGATCACCGGCATGCTGTACCGGGAGGCGCCCATGAGGTCGGTGGTGTCGCCGTACTCCCGGATGTAGCAGGAGGAATCGGCAAACTGGCCGGTGCTGGTGGTGCTGACGTCGTTGATGCCGCTGCCGCACTGCAGCGCGTCCGCATGCATGGAGCCGAGCACGTGGCCGAATTCGTGGGTGAGCACGCTGTTGGTGAAGTTGCTGATCTGCGGCATCAGGACGCGGCCGCTGTTGCCGTTGCTGCTGTAGCCGGCGCCCAGTGCGCCGTAGGAGAGCGTGCCGGTCGGGATGAAGACCACCAGCGCGGTGTTGGCGCCGTACGTCCACTTCAGCTCGGCGGTGATCTTGTTGATGATGTCGTAGTAGGACTGGGACGAAGTGGCGGCGGACTGGTGCCCCGCCAGCCTGCTCGTCACGGTCATGGAGATGCGGCCGCCGGACATCGCCTTCCAGTAGTTACTGGTGGCCACAATCGCCTGGTCCGCCGCGGCCATGGATACGGCGTTCTTGTTGTCGGCCAGCTTGGCCGTCACAAGTTTGACCGTCATGGGAGCGGCCGCCGTTCCTCCGGCTTCCGTCTGGAGGGCAGTCCCGGTGGGCATGCCGGCCATCGGTACTCCCGGTGCCGACTCGTACATGTGGTCCCCGTGCGGGGTTCCGGCCACTTCCTGTGCGGCAGGTCCGTCGGTGGCGGGGTCAGTTGCGGCGAGCGAGGGGCCAGCCGGAAGCGACACGAGCCCAGCCAGGACCAGGAGGCCCGTCACTGAGGCGATTGAGCGGGTAAATGAGCGCATGGAGTTCCTTATTGAGACCGAACCCTGGCGGAGACCTTGGGATGGAGGTGCAACGGCTGCCGGTTGTGACCGCTACAGCGAATGCTGAATCAGGCTACAGTCGGCGCCGCAGCACGACCGGCAGATTATCCGCAGTTTTGTCCAATGGTTTGCGCAGGATCGGCGTGGCGCGTGGGGGCGCGCCGTCAGCCGCTCAGCAACCCGGTGGTCCGGTAAGGAATGACCTCGCGCAGGAACATGCTGGTGGAGGTCCGGACTATCCCGGGGCAGAGCCGGATCTCTTCGGAAACCCGGTACAGATCGTCCGGGCTCGTGGCCACCACCCGGATCAGCAGGTCCGTGTCGCCGGCCGGCGCATGGCACTCCAACACCTCCGGAATTTTCCGCAGGGCAGCAATGGCTTCATTGAGGTGGCTCTGGTCGAGTTCGGCACTGACCGCCGCCGCAACTCCCCGGCCAAGCGCCGCGGGGAGCACCCGGCTGCTGTTGGGCCGGAGGGCCCCCGACGCCGTCATCCGCTCCAGGCGCGACTGCACGGTTCCGCGGGCCAGCCCAAGGCGCTGGGCCAGCACCATGATGGGCAGTCTGGGATCGTTGTCGAGAGCGGCGAGGATCCGTCGGTCCGTGGCGTCAAGCTGCTGCAATCTGATCACTCCCTGTCTGTGGATTGTTCCCAACTTGGTCAGATTGACCACTACGCGGAGAGCCTGTTGCGCCTACTGTATGGCTTCTGCTCAAATTGTGGCAACAAGGCGACGGCTACCGCCGGAACCCGCAGGCTACAGGTCCCCCGGCACACCACCCGGTCCCCTGGAGGACGCTTCCCGCAAAGAGGCCGCCGCTGATTGACACTTGTTCACGCATCGTCTTTCCGCAAGCAGTGCCAAGGTTTCGTGGAACTGAGTTCCGACGCCCGGAGCCGGCACGGCAAGAGCCCCTGAGCCACCGAGTCCCCCCCTTTCACCGGGAGTGCGCGGTAGCTGAGGGGCTCTTGTGGTGTTCCGGCATAGGCTGGAGGACATGAGTAGCGCCGGCCGTTTCGCCCCCAGTCCGTCCGGCGAACTGCATGTGGGCAACCTTCGGACGGCCATGTTGGCCTGGCTGTTCGCCCGGTCCACCGGACGGCGGTTCCTGCTCCGCGTCGAGGACCTGGACCGGGCCCGCGCCGGGGCGGAGGCGAAGCAGCTCAGCGATCTGGAGGCCATCGGCGTGAGCTGGGACGGCGCCGTCGTGCGTCAAACCGACCGCGGGCCGCTGTACACGGAAGCCATCAGCCGGCTCGCGGCGGCCGGGCTCACCTATGAGTGTTTCTGCACGCGCCGGGAGATCCAGGAGGCACCCTCCGCACCGCATGCCCCCCAGGGTGCCTATCCGGGAACCTGCCGGAACCTCCCGACGGCGGAACTCGAGTCCAGGCGGTCGGAGCGCCCCGCCGCCGTCCGCCTGCGTTCGGCCGTGACCGAATGGGCAGTGGAGGACACCCTGCACGGCGTCTTTACCGGTGTTGTGGACGACTTCGTGCTGCGCCGCAACGACGGCGTGACCGCCTACAATCTGGCGGTGGTCGTGGATGATGCCGAGCAGGGCATAGATCAGGTGGTCCGCGGTGACGACCTCCTGCCATCGACGCCCCGGCAGGCATATCTTGCGTTCCTCCTGAATATGCCCGTGCCGGAATATGCCCATGTGCCGCTGGTGGTGAATGCCGACGGCGCACGGCTGGCGAAGCGCGACGGCGCCGTCACTCTGGCCGACCTTGCATCGGCTGGCGTTCCCGCGGATGATGTCCGCCGGACGATCCTGGATTCCCTGGGTCTGCCGGGCGCCTCCCTTGACTCCGCGCTGTCGGAGTTCGACCCGGCCGCCCTGCCGCGTCAGCCGTGGATCTGGCCGGGCATGTAGTTGGCTTCAGTGGGTACGCTGGGGTTATGCCAGAACAAGGACCACTCGAAGCACGATTCACCGTAGAGACCGCCAAGGTCCTAGCCGAAGTGGCGCACAACCGCCAGAAGGACAAGCTCAAGCGTCCGTACCGGGAGCACGTGCTTGCCGTGGGCGATGCGCTCGCCGATTTCGACGACGACATCCGGATCGCCGGGTACCTGCACGACATCGCCGAGGACACTCCCATGACCCGGCAAGCGCTGCTGGACATGGGCGTCTCTGACCGGGCCGTGGGCATCATTGAGCGCGTGACCAAGCGGCTGCACGACAACCCGGACGACTACCAAGCCGGCATCCGCTTCATCGCCGAGGACCATGACGCCACGCTGGTGAAAATCGCGGACAATGCGCACAACTCCCTGCCGGAACGCGTGCAGGCACTGGCGGAAAAATGGCCGGACAAACCGCCCGTCACCCGGTACGCCGATGCCCGGCCGGTGCTGTACGCGGCCGTTGCCGAGCCGGAGATCCGCAAGATCCTCGAACGCATCAACCCGTTCCTGCTGCCGGAGCTTGACGACATGCTGGACGAGGCGGACGACACCGACTACGAGACGCTGTCCTACGAGACTGTCCCGGCAGTGGAGCCAATCGAGGCAGTGGAACCAGTGGAACCAGTGGAGCCAATCGAGCCAGTGGAACCGCTCGCACCGCTGGCTGAGCCGTCCGGGACGCTGCCGGTCGAGCCCGTGGAGACCCGCAGGGACTGAAGCAAGGCTCAGGAGGACGGGTGCGGTGCCTTGGCCTGCTGCTCCAGCGTGTCCATTGCCTCCTGGAGCCGTTCGGTGCCGCGGCGCTCATCAATCACAATCGAGGCGCCCAGCGCCAGGACAATCACGAGCAGGCAACGGGCACGGAAACCCCGGCGGCGGCAAGGGCCACGGTGCCGGCGAACACCACCACGACGCCCGCTGCGACGGCGATGGCGGAGCTGATCTCGTGGGCGAACTGGCTGCCGGCCACGCCGAAGGCAATGACAAACGTCAGGTCGAAGAACAGCTCCAGGGGCGTCCCGGTCCTGTGCAGCTCGTGGGGGTCGCGGCCGCCCATCCGGGCCACCGCATGCCGCAGGCGGTTAGGGACATGGCTCAAAGAGCACGCCAGGGACGCCAGCCGCTCCAGACAAGCCCGGCCGCGCCGGACAATCAGGAGGGCTGAAGGGCGGCAGCGGGCCCGAACCGGACTCCGGCGCGCCAGAGCAGGCCGATGTAGACGAGGTCGAAGACGCTGCAGAGGGCCCCGACACCGAGGACCAGGGGTGAATTCCCAAACCAGCCGAAGACGATGGTGGGCGCCAGCGTCCCGATCCACTTGGCCACGGCGATCAGCAGGGACTGGGCCCTTGGCCCGCCCCGGGAAACGAACATGGCGATGAACAGCCCGGACATCAGGAGGTTCTGGAGGAAGGCGGCGTAGCGGGCGGCGTCCTCCCAGCCGAATTCGACAACGAAGAGCCACTGCACGGCGAATGACGCGATGCCGAGCAGTACGGTCCATCCGACAAAGAGCTTTTGCGAAACCCAGGGCGGCAGTTCGGACCTGCCAAACTTGAAGAAGGTGTACAGGATCAGGACGTCGGCCAGGCCCCAGACGATGTTGAAGACGCCTTGCGCGGTGATTCCTGTGGCCACGGAATGCGACGCATGGATGACTTCCCAGGCGAAGTTCAGCCCCAGCGCCGCTGCCGGAATGGCATAGCTCCGGTCCCTGAACCCGATCCGGATGGCGTCAACGTAGACCACGGTCCAGGCCAGCCCGCTCAGGATCGTCAGGAACAGGATCACTTCGCCCCCTACACCCGGCCCAGGGCGTCTATGTCCTCAAGGAACAGCTCGTGGACCTCCTGGCTCACCGTGGTGCGCGTCTCGCCAATCGCGTCCAGGTAGTCCTCCGTAGCCGGCCCCTTCCGGACGGCCTCGCGGACGGAAACGGTGCCCCCGGACGCCAGCCCGCCGTCGTCGTACACTGCTTTTTCCAGGGCACGCTGGGAGGCGCTGCGGGCCGCGTACTCGATGTCCGCGGGGGAGAAGCCTTCGGTGCGGTCCACGAGGAGTTCCACGTCCACGTCGTCCACCACAGCGGCGGGAATGAAGCGCTGCCACATGGCTTCGCGGGCCTGGCGGTCCGGCAGGCCGATCGGGATCACGTAGTCGAACCGGCCGTGGCGCAGGAACGCGGTGTCCAGGGCGCGGATGAAGTTGGTGGCGCAGACCAGCAGGCGGCCGGGCTGTTCGCGGAAGGCCGGGATGATCTTGAGAAGCTCGTTGGTGACACCCTGCAGCGGCGACGGCGGCTCACCCGAACGCTGGGAGGCGATCTCCTCCACCTCGTCGATGAACACCACGGCGTGCTCCAGCTCGGCGATCTCCAGGAACGTCTCGCGCAGCGCGCCGGCGAGGCCTTTGGGATCGGACGCCAGCCGGGAGGGGAACACTTCCACGAACGGCCACTCCAACCGGGAGGCGATCGCCTTCGCAAAGGTCGTTTTGCCGGTGCCCGGCGGGCCGAAAAGCACGACGGCGCGCGGCGGGACCACGCCGTATTCATCGGCGAGGTCGGCCTCGGCCAGGGGGAGGACCAGACGCCGCTCCAGCAGTTCCTTCTCGCGCCGCATGCCGGCCACGTTCTCCCACAGGTCCCGGGCCAGGACGCGTCCGCCGAGCAGGCTGAGCGGCTCGAGCTCCTGGCGCTGGACGGGAATGGTCCGTTCGAAGTAGCGCAGGTTCTTCTTAAGCACGAACCCCCGGCTCAGGAACGCCTCCACCCGCGTTTCGGATTCGGGCATGAGGGCGGACAGCTTGTTCAGCCCGTGCGGCGCCATGCGGTTTTCGACGGCGGCCAGCAGCGAGGTGCCGATCCCGCGGCCGCGGTACTCGGGCAGCGTGGCCAGGAAGACGATCCAGCCCTGGTCGTGCGCGGCGCGTCCGACTGCGGCGCCCACCACCTGGTCGCCCTGCACTGCCACGACGGCGTGGTCTTTTTCGCAGGACGCAAGCACCTCGGAGAGCGCGTAGACGGGTTCGACGTTGGTGGCCTTGAGCGATTCCCAGAGATGCAGGATGCCGTCCAGGTCCGCTGAATGGAAATCCCTGATCCGCCAGTTGGTCATGAGGTGTCTCCCGTGTGGTTCGTCGCTGAGCCAGGTTGAGCTTGTCTGCTGAGCATATGCGAACCGGCCCCGCAGGAGGTTGCGGCGGCGTTGCGTTACGGCGACGCGGCTGAGCAGGCCGTAGGACTAGGCCTTTGTCTCGCCCTTTCCCTTGGAACCCTTCCAGAGATGGTGGGTGCGGTGGCCGCGCTCGGAATGCACCACCAGGACCGGGCAGTCAGCGTGCGAAACACAGGCTGAACTGACTGATCCCAGGTGCATGCCCATGAAACCGCCATGGCCGCGCCGTCCAACCACCATCATGCGCGCGCCTGTGCCTGCCTCCACCAGTTTTTCCGCCGCCGGGCCGCGAATCAGGTCCTGGCTCAGGCCGTCAGGGGCGTTCGCCCCGAAGGCCTTGTCGAGAGCTTCCTGCAGGGTCTTGGCGGCAGCCGCCTCGAACGCGGCGAAGTCCGGCGGCACATAGCCGGCGTACATTTGCGGGAAATCCCAGCACGCTACTGCGTGCACCCGGGCGTCCAGTGCAGGGGCAAGCCGGGCTGCGAGGCGCAGCGCCTCTATCGAGGAGTCCGAGCCGTCGACGCCGACGACTACTTGGCCTTCTGTATCCATCATTGTTCTCCTTTGAAAAGTGGATCCTTGACTGTGCGCGTCAGTGCGGCGAGGGCTTGTGCAGCGCTACACCCGCCGGCCCGGCATCGCGGAACCGGGCGTCGATCTGCACCACGTCCCGCCCGGCCCTCTGCAGCAGGCTGGCCGCTACGCCGGCGCGGTATCCCGTGGCGCAGTGCACCCAGATTTTCCCGGCCGGAAGCTCGCCGAGCCGTGCCAGCAGCTCATGCAGCGGCACGTTCACCGCCCCAGCGAGGTGCGACGCGGCGAACTCGTCCGTGCGCCGCACGTCCAGCACCGGTTCATTGGCGGGCTTTTCATGCACGACGGCGGCCCAGCCGGCCCGCGGGTAGGAGGCCACGGGGGCGCCGGGAGCAAGCGCGTCCGGCTCGGTGCCGACGGCGGCGTCCGGGCCGTCGATGCCGATCCGCGAGAGGTCGCGGACGGCGTTTTTCAGATCGTCCCGGCTGCCGACGAGCGTCAGCTTCTCACCCCAGGGCAGGACCCAGCCAAGATACGAACTGAAGCTCGACCCGGACCCGTATTCGAAGCTGACGCTACCCCGCAGGTGGCTGCTGGCGAAGGCCATGCGGCGGCGGAGGTCCACTACCCATTCGCCGTTCGACAGCCGTGCGGCCAGCTCACCGGCATCCATAGGTTCCGGCAGGCTCAGGTCCGCAGGCCCGGGGCCCGTCAGGTTGATTGGTGCCATGTGCGCGTAGTAGGACGGGAAGGCCGAGAGGCTGGCCATGAGTTCAGCGAGAAAGTGCTCCGGATCAGGGTCGGTCAGCGCATGGTTGGTGGCGAGCTGTTCGCCGATGGTCGAGGAGCCCGCGCCGGTGGAGGGTCCTGCCGAGCAGAACGATCCGAAGCCGTGCGTCGGGAACAGCCCGGCCCGGGGACCCGCTTCATCAGCCAGTCGGCGGACCGAGGCATACTGGTCGCGCGTCAGCCCGACGGTGTCTGCGGGGCCCAGCAGATCGGTCCGTCCCACCGAACCGTAGAGCAGGCTTCCCCCCGAGAACACAGCCTGTTCCCCCTCAGGGGTCGTGACGATGTAGGACAGGTGGGTGTGAGTGTGCCCGGGGGTGGCCACGGCACGGAGTGAGAGCCCGCCGATCTGCACGGTCTGGCCATCAGCAATCGGATCCCGTTCGAACGCCACCGAATCCTCTGCATTGACCAGGTATTTTGCGCCGTGGGCGCGGGCAAGAATCAGGCCGCCGGTGAGGTAGTCGTTGTGCACGTGGGTTTCGGCCACGTGGGTGATGCGCACGCCGGCCCTTCGAGCGGCGTCCTCGATGCGGTCGGTGTCGCGCTGGGCGTCGATCACCAGGGCCACGCTGCCGTCATGGATCAGGTAGCTGCGGTCCCCGAGCTGCGGGGTCTCGATGACGACAACGTCCATGAGCCGGTCCTTCGACATTCCCGGGCGGCGCCGGCCGGTCGCCCGCCGTGCCCCGGATGCCTCAATCGTAGGCCGATCGGCCGCAGAAGGCTTTTAAACCCCGCAGGTTCGGCGGACACGTGAGCCAGGGGCAGGAATCAGGCGGCCGGCTTGATGTTCTGGTTGACGTGGAACAGGTTGCCAGGATCGTACTTGGCCTTGACTTGGGCGAGCCGGGCATAGTTGCCCGCGTAATTTTCTTCGATATGTGGCTGGTCGTCGGCGTCAAGGAAGTTCACGTAGCCCGCGCCGGAACCGAGGGGGTGGAGCTCGGCATAGTAGTCGCGCACCCACTTGGTGTTCGCCACGTTGTCGGCGGGATCCTCCCACATCCCGGCGATGGCCACGGCGAAGTTGACGTCCCTGTATGGAAACGCGGTCTCGTCCTGCCCGACGCGGTGGACGGCGCCGTTAATGGGGTAGTAGTGGTTTGCGGTCTGAAGGCTTGGGATGCCTTCGCCAAATTTCTGCGCGACCCTGATGGCGTCATCACTCAGCCGGGCCAGGAACTCGGCCTTCCAGTAGGCCTGGAGGCCTTTCGGCAGCATGGGGTCGAAGAGCGTGTTCAGCACCGGATAGGGGATGGGCCCCACGAAGGAGCCGGCCACGGGTGCCACATCCAGGAACTGCTGCCACTGCCGCTCGCCCTCGCTGTGAGGGCCAGTCCAGCCGCCCACCAGCACCACCACTGGCTTCCCGTGGTACTCCTCGGGCAGGAACGGGACCGGCGGGCCCTGGTGGAACCCGAGGAACAGGCCCATTTCCTCGGGGGCAGTGGCGATGTAGTCCCGGTACAGCTGGGCGACGGCTTCGGCGTGCTCCAGCAGGTAAATGACCACGCCGCCGTAGACCACATCAACAGGATGCAGGTTGAACTCCAGGGAGGTCACTGCGCCGAAGTTGCCGGTGCCTCCGCGCAGGGCCCAGAAAAGGTCGTCGTTCTCGGTGGCGCTCGCGACCAGGAACTTCCCGTCCGCCGTGACCACGTCAGCGGACTTCAGGTTGTCGCAGGACAGCCCGTACTTTCTTGCGAGGTAACCGACGCCGCCGCCAAGCGTCAGCCCGGCGACGCCCGTCGAACCGATGATGCCACCGGTGGTGGCGAGCCCGAACGCGCCGGTGGCGTGGTTGAAGTCGGCCCACGTGGTACCGGCTTCGGCCCGGGCCGTGGCGCCGGCCGGATCCACGCGCACGCCACGGCAGTCCGCGAAATCGACCACCAGGCCGCCGTCGCAGGTGCCGAAGCCGGGAGCGCTGTGACCACCGCCGCGGAGTGCGAGGTCGAGGCCCTCGTCTCGGGCAAAATTCACTGCCGCCATGACATCCGCCACCTGCGAAACACGCAGTATGGCTGCCGGACGTTTGTCGATCATGCCGTTGTACACGGCCCGGGCGGCGTCATAATCTGCGTGGTCAGAAGTGATGACTTGGCCCCGCACTTTGTCCTGCAGGGCCTGGAACGAGCTGTTGTCCATGGTGAACTCCAATGCGCCCTGATCATGCTTGCATGATCAGGTCTGGGCGCGGCACTCGGCGGCCGTGCCTGACGACTAGTGTGCAGCCGGCGCAGTACGCGGATGGGTCCGCGGAGAGATCCGCAGATGGTGCATGTCTGCAGCGGCGGAGACCGGATGCACCGGAGCGCCGCGCCTGCCCTGGCGCTCGCCTGCCCCGGCGTGATTGCAAACGGTTGCCCGTCGGGCTGCCGGCGGGCGGGATGCCGGTGTCAGCACATCATTAGGCTGCCCGGCTAGTCGTAAGTTACGCCCGTCCGGTTGGCGATGACGGGGGACATGCCGGTGAAGCCGTCGCGGGCTTCGGCGATTTCGTGGATTTGTTTGCGGCAGGCGTACCAGCCGGCGACCATGAGGGCGCAGGCGACGAGGGTGACCAGGAGGGTGAGGGGGGAGTCGATGAAGACCATGATGAGGACGCCGAGGAGGAAGAGGAGGGAGAGGTAGCCGGTGTAGGGGGCGCCGARCATGCGGAAGGAGGGGCGTTTGAGCCAGCCTTTGTCGGCCCAGCGTTTGAGTTGCATCTGGCACAGGACGATGGTGGCCCAGGTGACGATGATGCCTACGGAGGCGACGTTCAGGACGATCTCGAAGGCTTGGGTGGGGACGAGGTAGTTCAGTGGGACGCCGAGGAGTGAGACGCCGGCGGTGATGGCGATGCCGCCGTAGGGGACGCCGGCTTTGTTCATGCGTTGGGCGAATTTCGGGGCGGAGCCGGCGACGGACATGGAGCGCAGGATCCGGCCGGTGGAGTAGAGGCCGGCGTTGAGTGAGGAGAGCGCGGCGGTGAGGACGACGAGGTTCATGATGACGTCCACGCCCTGGATGCCGATGGAGCCGAAGAACGTCACGAAGGGGCTGACGCCCTTCTGGTAGGAGGTGTAGGGCAGCAGGAGGGCGAGCAGGATGACGGAGCCGACGTAGAACACGGCGATGCGGAAGACCACGGAGTTGATGGCCTTGGGCATGATTTTTTCGGGGTTTTCGGTTTCGCCGGCTGCGGTGCCGACGAGTTCGATGGAGGCGTAGGCGAACAGGACGCCCTGCATCAGGATGATCATGGGCAGCAGGCCGTTGGGGAAGATGCCGCCGTTATCGGACAGGAGGCTGAAGCCGGTTTCCTGGCCGGGGACGGGGGTGCCGAAGATGACGAAGTAGGTGCCGACCAGGAGGAAGGCGACCAGGGCGGCGACCTTGATGATGGCGAACCAGAATTCCATTTCACCGAAGACCTTGACGGAGACGAGGTTCAGGGCGAGGACGACGATGAGGGCCATCAGGGCCCAGGCCCACTGTGGCACGTCGGCCATCCAGGGGATGTATTTGCCGAAGAAGTTCATGTAGAGGGCCGCGGCGGTGATGTCCACGAGGGCCGGCGGCGTTGAGCCGGCCGCCGGCGCCGAGGAACAGGCCGGTGCCGATGGCGCCGCCGATCGCGATCATCTGGATCTGCCGGGGCTTCAGGCTCTTGTGGTAGCCCTTGTCCTCCGCGTGGAGAAGCTTTTCGGTGGCGTGCGCGTGGCCGCCGTCGGCCTCGTGCAGACCAGCCGGGGCAGTGGGATTGTTGGACATTTGGTTCCTTTCGAGCTGTCGAGAATGGAAGGAAGGTTCCGGCGGGTAGGCGCGAAGAAGCCCACAGGCCTTAGCGGAAGAGACAAAATCAGGATCGAGACCGGAAATCAGGCCGAATCAGAAAACAGACCACCCAGTGCGGTCGGACAGGTCGGCGAGGGCAGCCGTTCCGGCCAGGGAATTGCCCTTGGAGTCCAGCCTGGGACTCCAGACGCAGATGCAGCACTCTCCGGGGACGATCGCCAGAATCCCGCCGCCCACGCCGCTTTTCCCCGGAAGGCCCACGCGGTAGGCAAACTCGCCGGCCGCGTCATACATGCCGCAGGTCAGCATGACGGAGCCGATGCGCTTCGCCTCGCTCCGGGAGACCACAGCTCCAAACGCTCCGCGTCCGCCCTGTGCGAGGAAGAGGCCGGCCTTCGCCATCTCCACGCAGGTCATCATGATGGAGCACTGTCTGACGTAGTTCGCCACAACTGCCTCGGCGGGCCGGCGCAGGTTTCCGAAATCCTTCAGAAAATGGGCGAGGGCCAGGTTGCGGCTGCTGTTGGAGAGCTCACTCCTGGCGGCGACCTCGTCGATGAAAGGACCCTTTCTTCCGCTCTGGTGACCCACCTGATCGGTGAGGAAGCGGAGGACCTCGCCTGCGGCGTCGGGGTATCGCCCCATCAGGTGGTCGGTCACCACGAGCGCGCCGGAGTTGATGAACGGGTTCCGGGGTATCCCGTGCTCCACCTCAAGCTGGACCAGAGAGTTGAACGACGTCCCCGACGGCTCACGGAGGACCCGGGACCATAGCGCCGCGGGGTCACCGGCGCTCAGCGCCATGGCCAGCGTGAAGACCTTCGAGATGCTCTGGATCGAGAAGGGAAGATCGGCGTCGCCGGCACTGAACACGTCCCCGGACACGGTGGCGACGGCAATCCCGAAACGGTCAAACGGCAGCGACGACAGGTGGGGGATATTTGCGGGAAGTGACCCTGCTTCACTGCGGGGCCGGTGGCGGCGGACAATTTCATCCAGTACCAGGCCAAGAGGCGGCGAATCGAGTGCTGTCATCATGGCTTGGCCACGTGCTCCTTATGTGTGCCGGCCCACTCCTGAATATGAAGGAGAGCGACCAATGAATGGCGGGGATCGCTGAAGTTCAGGCCGGTGACACGGCTGACTTTGCTGATTCTGTAATAGACAGTGTTCTTGTGGAGCTTCATCCGCTGTGCGCATTCGGCAACATCCAGCGACGCCTCGAAGTACGACCGAAGGGTTTCGGCGAGCTCGTGATCGCCGCGCAGGAGGGCCCAGAGACTGCGGTGGCGGAAGTCCGAGGCTGTGAAGTTTTCCACTGCTTCGCGGAAAAGGACCTCCACCTCAAATTCGTCCAGGGTGGCCACCGGGGCGTTCCCTGACCGCCGCATGCAGCCAAGCAATGCCTCCGTTTTGCGGGTCACGGAGTGAATCGACAGAAGATCGGGCGCGATTGGTCCGACTGCCGCGTACGGACTGATGCCCAGGTGCTTCCCGGCGTCCCTGACGATGGCCTCGGCAAGGCTCCGGAGCCCGGCTTCGGCGTTGGCGGACTGAAGTGCCGGGATGATCACGGCGGTGTCGCCGTTGAACTGTCCCACGATGGCTGACGGTTTATAGGCAGCCGCATGGATGGACGCGAGATTGGCCAGCTCCCCGTGCTTGAGAGCTGCATCGTCTGCCTGTGCTTCAGCGGCTGACATTCCTATCAGGATCAGGGCGGTTGGGTGGTCGGCGGGAATTTTCGCGCTGTGGGCGGTTGCCGCCGCTTCTGCAGCCCCCGAAAGGACGCGGGCAATCCGGTCCTCGCGCATGTGCACGGACTGCTGGTTGCGGTAGCGGATCAGCTCGGCTGACGCCCGGGCGGCTGATCCGGTCAGGACATAGTCAACGTCCGCTCCGAATCCTTCGCCGGTTTCCTGGAGCCAGATGTACCCCATAATGCGGTCGCCTGCGAACAGGCTGATGGCGACGCGCTCCCGCAGGCCGTCCTGGGGCCTGGCCGGGACCCTGACAGGAAGGCGAGTCCGATGCAGTTCCCGGTAGGCGCCAAGATCTTTGAGGAGGAGTTCGTATTTGCGCGGACCGCGGCGGGCCAGAATCGACGCCTTGCGCAGCTCGTCGATGTCGTTGGACACCGTCGAGTACGCCAGGACTTTGTTGGCGGCGTCCTCGATGACCACGTGGCTCGAGGTCAGGCGGGCCGTCGTCTGGGCGATGGCGAAGAGGTCTTCCTCCAGCAGGGTCAGCACTTCGCTCTGGTAGCTGGGTGGCTGGATCCGGTCCTTCGCGATGGACAGGAGCCGGTCCCAGTCCGCAGCCGGGTCCACCAGAAGGAGACCTGTTCCTGCCGCCCGGAGCAGTTCTTCAGCTTCGCCCAGGTCCTCGGGGCTGCCTTTGACGGCCAGCACGAGCGGAGGATTTTTCAGCAGGCGCCGCAGCGCCGGCAAAGCAGAGCGCCCGCGAACCCCGATCAGCAGGACGAACGCGCCCCTGCCTTCGGCTTTTTCGTCGTCGGCGTCGACGATGAGAAAGCGTTCGATTGGTGAATCGGCGCGGGAGGGCCGAAGAATGAGGCTAGCGAAACCCAGAGGGAGATCCGACAGGATGTCGTCCACTGTAGCTGCGGCCATGTGCTTCTTTCTGACATTGGCGTCCGTCCGGACGGCTCTGTCCGGACACCCAATGCTATCCAGAGCAATCCCCGGATAATATGGAAGCCAGCCTAAATCCAGCGGCACCTTATTGGTCTGCGTACCAACCCGGACCAGACGGCGGCAGTGCGCACCGCCGTCGTCCTCTGCTTCAGCGGGTCCGCCGTAGGCTCCGTTCTAGGCTGTCGCTTCCTTGCGCAGCGCCGCCACGTGCACGGAAACCCCCAGGTCGCGGATGTTCTCCTGCATCTCCCCTGGGAGCTGGTCGTCCGTTACCACGGCATCCAGCTTCTCAATGGGGGCCACGTTGAACTTAGACACGGTGCCGAACTTGGAGCTGTCGGCCAGCAGGAAGCACGACGACGACGCCTCCAGCGCGGCGAGCTTCACCTCCACCTTGTCCATGGACGGCGTGGTGACACCGCGGGACATGTTCCAGGTGCCGGTGCTGAGGAAGAAAAGGTCAATGTTGATGGACTTGATGGCCTCAGCCGCGATGCGGCCACAGCTGGACGCGCTGGACGGATCCACCACGCCGCCGGTGTGGATCGTCTCGATGTTCGGATAGGCGAACAGGCTCGTCACCACGTAGAAGTCATTGGTGACCACCGTGACGTTCTTCCGCCCGCCAATGTAGGGGACCACGGACTGGCATGTGGTGCCCGCATCCAGGAACACCACCATGTCGTCCTCCACGAACTGCGCAGCGAGTTCTGCGATTGCCTGCTTGCGCGGGAGTTCCAGCTGTGCCCTGAATTCGCGCTCCCGGGGCGGCTCCTGGCTGGTCCATTCCGCCAGGCGCACGCCGCCCTGAACGGAGACCACCTGGCCCAGATCTTCCAAGGCGGTGATGTCCCGCCGGACTGTCATGTGGGAGACGTTCATGTAGTCCGTGAGGCTGCGGATGCTCAGGACGCCTTCGCGCCGGAGCAGACGGAGGATCTCCTGGTAGCGCTGCTCGGGGATCAATGGCCGTGCTGTGGGACTCACGCGGAACTCCTTCGGGACGTCGTTGAAACTATCTTAACAAGTTTTCACATGCTGTTCGGATTTGTGAATATTTGGGGTAATCTCTTAATTGATGTTAAACAAATTTGAAGTCCTAGAGACCATTGTCCGAACCGGCGCCCTGCTGATCGCCAGGCTGGATTCGGCCGACGAGGCCTACCGGGTTGCCGAGGCCGCCATCGACGGCGGCATCCGCGCCGTCGAGATCCCGCTGACCGTTCCCGGTGCGCTTGGCGTCATAGAACGCCTCGCCGATAAGTACGGCGACCAGGGAATTGTTGTGGGAGCCGGCACCGTGCTCGACGCCGAAGCAGCCTATGCTTCGGTTTCGGCAGGGGCGCGGCTGCTCGTCAGCCCGCAGCTGAATCCCAAGATGATCGCCACTGCCAACCGGTACCAGGCGGTCACCGCCAGCGGCGCGTTCACCCCCACCGAGGTGCTCAACACGCTCGAGGCCGGGGCGGACATCGTCAAGCTGTTCCCCGCCGAACTCGGCGGCCCGGCCTACGTGAAAACAATTCTGGCGCCCCTCCCGCAGGCTCCAATCATGCCGTCCGGAGGAGTGACGCCTGAGAATGTCGGCGCGTGGTTCGCGGCGGGCGTGACAGCTGTCGGCGTCGGAAGCTTTGTCACCAAAGCAGCCCAGAACGACGGCGACTACGGGCTTGTCGCCCGCGCTGCGCGAACGTTCCTCACAGCAATCAGTGACGCCCGGGGCTAACGCCGGGCAACCAACCCCAAAACCGACAGAAACTGCCGCCCGGCACCCTGTCAACCAGAACACAAAGGAGTGAGCTGCATGAGCCAAGCTTCAGCAGAAACCGAATCGCCCGAGGCGAAGCCGCTGAAGAGCGTGAAGATCAGGTGGTACCTGATCGCGCTGCTCGTCGTCGGCGGGATCATCAACTACCTGGACCGCAACAACCTCAGCATCGCCAACACCACCATCGCCAAGGAATTCGGGCTCAACACCCTGCAGATGGGTCTGTTGCTGTCCGCGTTCTCCTGGCCGTACGCCATCGCGAACCTTCCCGCCGGCTACCTGGTGGACAAGTTTGGGCCCAAGCGGATGTTCGCCTGGGCAGCAGGGCTCTGGTCCGTTGTGTCCATGCTGTCGTCGCTGGCTAACTCCTTCGGCTTCCTCTACGCTGCACGCGTTGCACTGGGCATTTCCGAATCCCCGTTCTTCACCTCGGGGCTCAAAGTGGCCGACAAATGGTTCAACAAGACCGAGCGCGCGCTTCCCGTGTCAATCGTTAACACCGGCTCACAGATTGCCAACGCGATTGCGCCGCCGCTGCTGACCTTCCTCATGCTCACCATGAGCTGGCGGGGCATGTTTGTTGTCATCGGGTCCCTCGGCGTCGTCATTGCGCTCGTCTGGCTCCGGATCTACCGCGACCCCACGATGAAGGAACAGTTCATCATCAAGGGTCAGGAGTTCGAGGATGAGCAAAAGCCCAAGGAGAAGCAGGCCGGCTGGGGTGAACTCCTCAAACAGAAGAACACCTGGTTCATGGTCCTGGGCGCGTTCGGCATTTTCTACACGGTATGGGTCTACCTCACCTGGCTGCCGAGCTACCTTCAGACGGCTCGCGGCTTCAGCTTGAGCCAGATCGGGTGGCTAGCCGGTCTGCCCTTCCTCTGCGGCATCATCGGTGTCCTGGCCGGCGGCA
Organism: Arthrobacter sp. 05T444; assembly: GCF_056395905.1. NCBI lineage: Bacteria > Bacillati > Actinomycetota > Actinomycetes > Micrococcales > Micrococcaceae > Arthrobacter > Arthrobacter sp. 05T444. The sequence goes on along the minus strand of NZ_JBFTKK010000004.1, from coordinate 18,790 downwards.
TTCTCTCCGGAAAGCTGATCAAACGCGGCATCCCCGCCATCACGGCCCGGAAGATTCCTATTGTGGGAGGCGCGCTGCTGGCGGCTGCGGCCGTCCTGCCGGTGGCCTATGTGGAGAACACGGCTCTGGCGATTGTGCTGCTCTCCGTGGGCTACTTCGCGGCCCAGGTTCCCATTGGCGTGCTGTGGACTCTGGCAGCGGACATCGCTGAATCCAACCAGGTGGCCTCGCTGGGCGCGATCCAAAACTTCGGCGGATTCCTCGGTGCAGCTGTGGCGCCGATCGTCACGGGCTACATCCTGAACGAGACCGGCGGCAACTACACGCTGGTGTTCCTCATCGGTGGCGCGCTGCTGATCGTCGGAGCACTGTCATACGGCATATTCGTCAAAGACCGCCGCGCCGTCACCCGGGTCTAGCCCCGGCAATGATCACGGTTCCCAGGTTCAAGGAAGAACAGGCAGTTGAAAACCACCACCCCCAAAGTGTTCTTTGTGATCGGCCCGGCTGGCTCCGGAAAGTCCAGTGTCAGCCGGCTCATTGCCCAGCGGTACGGGGCGGCGTACATAGACAAGGACACTGCCACCATCCGTTTCACCGAGTTGCTGCTGACACTCAACAACTCGGACCCCAACGAACGGGACAATAACGAGTTCTACCAGAACGTCATCATGCCCCTTGAGTATGAGTCCATCCTGGACCTTACGCGGGACAACCTCATGGCCGGCAACTCGGTGGTCCTGGACGCGCCCTTCGGGAAGTTCTTTGCAGACAAGGACTACCTGTCCAAGGTCCGGGTACGCCACAACTGGCCCGCGGCGGACCTGGTGGTGGTGAATGTCAGGCTCGCCGGTGAAGCACTCCGCCAGCGGCTGATACACAGGGGCTACCCGAGGGACGAATGGAAGCTGGCCAACTGGGAAACCTTCTGGGCCGGGGCGCAGGCCAACTCCTGCCAATGGCAGGATGCCCGCCAGGTTGACTTCGACAACAGCGCCGCCGCTGCCGACATCACCGCCTTCGCTGCGGCAGTGTCTTCAGGCCAGAGCTAGCGGCGCTCGCGGCTTACCTCGCTGGCGGCGCCTTGCCGCGGATGGCACACTACGGACGACGGCGGGACTTGCCCGCCGTCGTCTGTGTTGCTCGATCACTTGATGAGGCTCCTGCGAGCTCAGACGTCAGTTGGACGCCCCAAGGTAGCCCGCCTTGGCGGTAGGGGTGAGCTACTCTCCGGTCTCAGCCCGGTCGGCGTCGTAGCCGGCCAAAAGACGCTTGGCCGCGGTATCCATATGGGAGCGCATGGTTGCCGTGACGGCGGCCTCATCCCGGGACTGCAGCGCGCGGAAGATCGCGGTGTGCTCGGCCAAAGCCGCGGCCGCGTGCCCTTCGTCAGTCAGGGCGCGGTCCACCCAGATGCGCAGCAGCGAACGGATGCTTTGGAGGAGCTCCTCAAGGACCTGGTTGCCCGAACTGGTCGCAATCTCGCGGTGGAAGGCGGCGTCCGCTTCAACAAAAGCCCGCAGGTCCTCCAGGTTGTGCTCCATAGTGTCCAGATTGGCCTGCATGCGGTCCAGTGCTTCATCGGTGATCCGCTGTGACGCGAGCTGAACGGCCTGGACTTCGAGTCCACTGCGAAGCTCCACCAGTTCGCGCGTCCGTGGAGCGCCCAGCATCAGACCCCAGCTGAGGGTGCGGGGGAGCAGCTCGGAGACGCCGTCGCGGAGGTAGGTTCCGGAACCTGGCCGGACAATGACGATTCCCAGGATCTCGAGAGCCGCAAGGGCCTCGCGGACTGCAGAGCGGCCCACGCCGAGAGAAGCTGCCAGGGTTCGTTCTGCCGGGAGCCGCGTACCGGGGGCGATCTCACCGCTGGTGAAATGTGCCAGCAGGCGTTCAGCGACCTCGGACACTACCGAGCCCTGCTCCATGGAACCTAGCGCGGCACTGATTTTTGCCGTCGAGGCGGCGGAGTTTGCGGACACAGTCAAAGCGTAGCAACCAGGCGTGACCGCAAAGGCCAAGAACAAGCGAAAACCACAACACGTCAACCGGTTGACCAATTCTCAAAATAGCTCTATGGTTTTAATCACTCGCCTAGTCGGATACCGGCCAGCTTCCCGCAACTAGGCATTGAGACACATCCCAACGGCATCCAGTGCAGGAAGCTGCCGGGAGACCAACATCTAGGAGTCAATGTGGACACCACCCAATCAGTGGTCGAAAGATCTGCAATCAGAAAAGTGGCGATCCGGCTGGTGCCGTTTGTCGCCCTCATGTTCTTCATCAACTATCTGGACCGCACGGCCATCTCCTTCGCCGGTCCCAACGGCATGAACACGGATCTGGCCCTTTCAGCCGCGCAGTTCGGTTTCGCCTCCGGCGTCTTCTTCATCGGCTACATCCTGCTGGAGATCCCCAGCAACCTGGCCCTTCACAAGTTCGGTGCCCGCCGCTGGCTCGCCCGCATCATGGTCAGCTGGGGCATCGTCTCCCTGCTCTTCACCTGGGTGGGCGGCGTCGAGCACCTCTACATCCTCCGCTTCATTCTTGGCGTTGCCGAGGCCGGGTTCTTCCCCGGCGCCATCCTCTTCCTCAGCCTCTGGGTTCCCTCCCGGCACCGCAGCAAGATTCTGGCCCTCTTCTACCTGGCCCAGCCGCTGACCACGGTTATCGGCGCCCCGCTTGCCGGCCTCCTTATCCAGCAGCACGGCCTCTTCGGCCTCGCCGGCTGGCGCGTCATGTTCTTTGGTGTCGCCATCCCCGCCATTATCATCGGCGTCATCGCCTGGTTCTACCTGGCCGATTCCCCGGCCAAGGCCAAGTGGCTGACCCAGGACGAGAAGACCTGGCTCACCGGCGCCCTGCAGAAGGAAAAGAAGGAAACCGCCGCCAGCAACAAGCACGTCAGCGTCCGCACTGTCTTCGGCAACGGCCGGGTCTGGATGCTCGCCGCTATCTACTTCGGCTTCATCTACGGCCTGTACGCCCTCGGTTTCTTCCTGCCCACCATCATCGCCGGCTTCGAAGGCCTCTACGGCACTAAGTTCGACGTGCTCCAGAAGGGCCTCATCACCGCGATCCCGTACCTGCCGGCCGCGGCTGCCCTCTACTTCTGGTCCAAGGACGCCACCAAGCGCGGCGTCAGGACCTGGCACATCGCGCTTCCCGCCCTTATCGGCGGGCTGAGCATCCCGCTGGCGCTGTTCGCCGGTTCACCCGCCGCCACCATCGCCGTCATCACCATCACGGCGATGTCCATCTTCGCGGCACTGCCCAACTTCTGGACCGTGCCCACCCAGTTCCTGACCGGCGCCGCAGCCGCGGCAGGCATCGCCCTCATCAACACCGTGGGCAACCTGGCGGGCTTCAGTGCCGGCTACATCACGGGCTGGCTCAAGGACTGGACCGGCGGCTACACGGTACCGATGTTCGTGGTGGGCGGCTTCATGCTCCTCTCCGCGATCCTGATGTTGGTGCTGAGCCGCTCCGGCAAGGTCAGCGACGGAATCCCGGCCGAGGCCCTGGACCCTGCGGGAGCCGGACACCACGCCGAGCCGTAAGCACGCCGTAATCGCAATTATTCAACTAACCGGTGGTCGAGCCTGTCGAGACCGATTTCGACAGGCTCAATCACCGGGGCGAGCAATCACTTCAGGAGCTTTCCATGACCCGCCTGTTCAATGAACCAGCAGCCTTCGCTGACGAAATGATCGAAGGCTTTGTCGCCTCCCACGGCCGCTGGGTGAAGCGCGTCTCCGGCGGCGTGGTCCGCAACACGAAGAGCACCCCGGACACCGTGGCGCTGGTGATCGGCGGCGGCTCCGGCCATTACCCGGCCTTCGCCGGGCTCGTCGGCCAGGGTCTGGCCCACGGCGCGGCCATGGGCAACCTGTTCGCTTCGCCCTCCGCGCAGCAGGTCTATAACGTGGCCAAGGCCGCGAACAACGGCGCAGGCGTGCTGCTGGGCTACGGCAACTACGCCGGCGACGTCCTGCATTTCACCCAGGCCCAGGAACGCCTCCGCAAGGAGGGCATCGACTGCCGCAGCATCGCGGTCACCGACGACGTCTCCTCCGCTCCGCTGGCCGAACGCGCCAAGCGCCGCGGCATCGCCGGGGACCTGACCGTGTTCAAGGTGGCCGCTGCGGCCGCCGAGGCCGGCTACACCATGGACCGGATCATGGAAATCGCCGAGCGCGCCAACGACCGCACCCGCTCCTTTGGGGTGGCCTTCACCGGCTGCACCCTTCCCGGCGCCGACCACCCGCTGTTCTCCGTCCCCGAGGGCCGCATGGCCGTCGGCATGGGCATCCACGGCGAGCCGGGCATCGGCGAAACGGACATCCCGACGGCGGATGACCTCGCCGAACTGCTGGTCGCCAAGCTCCTCACCGAAATCCCCGACGGCGCCACCGACGCAGCCACTGCAGGCACCGCGGCCGGTAAGCGCCGCGTGGTCCCCATCCTCAACGGCCTGGGCAGCGTCAAGTACGAAGAGCTGTTCGTCGTCTACCGCCGCGTCGCCCAGCTTCTGGCCGAAGCGGGCCTGGAGGCCGTGGACCCGCAGGTGGGCGAACTGGTCACCAGCTTCGACATGGCCGGCACCTCCCTGACCCTGTTCTGGCTCGACGACGAACTCGAGTCACTCTGGAACGCCCCCGCGGACGCCCCGGCCTTCCGCCGCGGCGCAGTCATGGCCGAAGTCTTGGAGGCGTCCGACGGCGGCGAGCTGGCCGACGTCAAACTCTCCATCCCTGACGCAACCGCGGAGTCCCGCGCCGGCGCCGTGCGGATCCTCGCCGCGCTCGGCGCCGCGAAGGACGTGGTGGACGCCAACGCCGATGAACTGGGCCGGATCGACGCCATCGCCGGCGACGGCGACCACGGCATCGGCATGGAACGCGGCGTCCGCGCCGCTGTTGACGGAGCCCGCGACGCCGTCGCCCGCGGTGCCGGGGCAGCCACCACGCTGCACTTCGCCGCGGACGCCTGGGCCGACAAAGCCGGCGGCACCTCGGGAGCCCTCTGGGGCATGGCCCTGCAGGCCGTCGGTGACGCGATCGGAGACAGCAACGCGCCCGACGCCGGAGCTGTCGCCGCCGGAGTCGCCGGCGCCGCGGCCGCGATCATGGACTTCGGCAAGGCCAAGCCCGGGGACAAGACCCTGGTGGATGTCCTTGTCCCGTTCCGCGACGCACTGGCAGCCGGCGTAAATGCCGGGCAGTCCCTCACCGATGCCTGGGGCGCCGCCGCCACCGTTGCGCAGCAGGCCGCAGAAGACACCGCCCGGCTGCTGCCCCTCATGGGCCGAGCCCGCCCGCACGCCGAGAAGAGCCTTGGCACGCCGGACGCCGGAGCGGTGTCCATGGCACTGGTCGTCCGGGCAATACACAACACCCTCATCGAACAGACAACCATTAAGGAGAACGCATGAGCGCCAAACTGCGCCTGGTCATCGGAGCCGACGACGCTGGATTCGAATACAAGGAAGCCCTGAAGGCTGACCTGGAGGCCTCCGAGCTGGTCGAATCCGTGACCGACGTCGGGGTGGATGCCACCAGCCACACCCCCTACCCGTCCGTGGCCATCGCCGCCGCCGAACTCATCGCAGCCGGCAAGGCCGACCGTGCCCTGCTCGTCTGCGGCACGGGCCTTGGCGTGGCCATCGCGGCGAACAAGGTCCCCGGTGTCCGCGCCGTCACCGCGCACGACAGCTTCTCGGTGGAACGCTCCGTCCTGAGCAACAACGCCCAGGTCCTCACCTTCGGCCAGCGCGTCGTCGGACTGGAACTCGCCCGCCGGCTCGCCCGCGAATGGCTCACCTACACCTTTGACGAGACCTCCGCCTCGGCCGAAAAGGTCACCCTGATTAAGGACTACGAAGGTGTCACTTCCTGCTAAGAATCCTTCGGCCAGCGCCGTAGGAACAGCACCTCCCAAAGCCATCATCGGCGTCAGCCTGAAAATGTACTTCGGCTACGAACGCACCCTCGAATACTGCCGCGAGGTGGCCACCATCGCGTTCGCGCACCCGGCGGTCCAGAGCGGCGACATCGAGCTGTTCGTGCTGCCCACGCTGCCGGTACTGCCCGAAGCGGCCCGGATCCTCGGGACCGCCGGAGCAGCCGCAGGCGCCCAGGACATCTTCTGGGAAGATGAAGGGCCCTACACCGGCGAGGTCGGCGGCAAGACCGTTGCTGAACTCGGCGGCCGGTACGCAGAGGTGGGCCATGCCGAACGCCGCAGGATCTTCGGCGAGGACGACACGGTCATCGGGCTCAAGGCCGCGGCGGCCTACCGCAACCGCCTCACCCCCGTGCTGTGCGTCGGCGAGCTGCAGCAGGGCTCCGTGGAGGAAGCCGTCACCCGCTGCAGCGCAGAGATCGACGCCGCCCTGAACCGGGCGCAGTCCCTCGGTCCCGCCAGCCGGACCATCGTGGCGTACGAGCCGCAATGGGCCATCGGCGCCCCGGAACCTGCCACCCCGCAGTACATCAGCGCCGTAATAGGCGGGCTGGACGCCCACCTGCGTTCCCTGTCCGGACAGGCCGACAGCCGGGTCATCTACGGCGGCAGCGCCGGGCCCGGCCTGATCGGCCAGCTGGACTCCGCGGTCGCTGGCCTCTTCCTGGGCCGCTTCGCCCACGACCCGAAAGCACTCAAGACCATCCTGGATGAGGCCGCGGCACGGCTCACCGCGAAGAAGGTGGCGGCATGAGCCGCATAGGCCCGGGCTCAACAATAGGCCTGAGCAGCTACGCCTTCTTCTGGCAGCTCTCGGACAAGGTCTCTGAGCCGCTCAGTATCCACCAGGCGCTCGAGCGGACCGCGGCCCTGGGCGTGGAACTGTTCCAGATCTGCGACTACGCCCCGCTGGAATCCATGACGGACCCGGAACTCAAGGACGTGCGTGCCACCGCGGACCGCCTTGGCGTCGCGCTGGAACTGGGCACCAAGGGCATCCGACCGGAGCACCTGCGCAAGTTCCTGCACATCGCCGGGATCCTCGGGTCGCCGCTGCTGCGGACCATGTTCAACGTCCCGGGCCACACCCCGACGGCGGACGAGGCGGCAGCAATCTTCACCGAGGTCCTGCCGGAATTCGAGGCAGCCGGGGTGAAGATCGCCGTGGAAACCTACGAGCAGGTACCCACCTCCCGCATCCTGGACGTGATCCGCCGCGTGGACAGTCCGTACTTGGGCATCTGCAGCGACCCGGCCAACACAGTCGCGGCGCTGGAGCTGCCGCGTGAGGTGATTGACGCCGTCGCGCCTTACGTCCTCAACATGCACATCAAAGACTTTGCGTTCAGCCGCAAGGAGGGCTGGGTCGGCTTCACGTACTCCGGCGCGGCCCTCGGCGAAGGCCTTCTCGACTATGACTACATGGCCGGGAAGTTTCAGCCCAAAGAAAGAAACATCAACCAGATCGTCGAACACTGGCTGCCGTGGCAGGACTCCGAGGCGGAAACCATCCGCCTCGAAAACCAGTGGACCCAGCAAAGCATCGATTTTCTAAGGAGCAAGTGAAATGTCAGCAGAACAATTGACCGTCGCCGTCATCGGAGCCGGTGGCAAAATGGGGATGCGCGTTTCCCGGAACCTCCAGAAGAGCGCCCACACCGTCTTCTACAGCGAGAACTCCCCTGCGGGCCAGGACCGCGTCCGCGCCGAAGGCCGTGACATCACCTCCACCGACGACGCCGTCCAGGGCGCCGACGTGGTCATCCTCGCCGTCCCGGACACCGTTCTGGGCATCGTGTCCGAAGGCGTGGTGCCCCAGATGAAGGCCGGCGCGATCCTGCTCACCCTGGACCCGGCCGCCGCCTACGCCGGGCTGCTGGCCAAGCGCGACGACGTCGTCCAGGCGGTCGCGCACCCGTGCCACCCGTCCGTGTTCCTGGAGCGCACCACCAAGGAAGAATGGGCCGACACCTTCGGCGGCGAGGGCGCCCCGCAGAACGTGGTTGCCGCGATCGACGAGGACACGCCGGCCGCGACCCGCGATTCGGCCGAGGCCGTCATCCGTACGATCTACGCCCCCGTCATCGACGTGCACTGGGTCACCGTGAAGCAGCTCGCCATCCTCGAGCCCACCCTCGTGGAGACCGTGGCCTGCATGATCGGCACGCTGCTCAACGAGGCGCTGCACGAGACCGTGCACACGGCCGGGGTTCCGGAGGAAGCCGCCAAGGCCATGCTGTTCGGCCACGTGCAGATCGCCCTGACCAACGCCCTCCGCGGCTCCAACCCGTTCTCCGAGGCGTGCGAAATCGCCATCCAGTACGGCAAGGACACCATCATCAAGGACGACTGGAAGAAGATCTTCGACGACTCCGAGCTGGACGGCGTCATCGCCAAGATGCTGAAGCTGGACGCCGTCAAGCGTTAAGGCGGCACGCCGGTCAAAGAAAACGCATGAGGACGACGGCGGGAATCTCCGCCGTCGCCCTCATACGTTAACAGGGCCTGCCCATTGACACCCCTCCACCGCGGGCATATTCTACAACCAAATGGTTGTAGATCAGATGAGTGAGGCCGGACTCGACCGCCTTTTCCAGGCGTTCGCGGATGGCACCCGCCGGGACATCCTGCGCCGTGTAGCGGTGGGGGAGTATTCGGTGTCCGGCCTGGCGGGCCTCTACGCCATGAGTTTCGCCGCCGTTCAAAAGCATGTGGCCGTGTTGGAGCGCGCGTCCCTGGTCACCAAGGAGAAGCGCGGAAGGCAGCAGATCGTGCGGGGCAATCACGAAGGCCTGCAGAGAGCCCGGCGGCTGCTTGATGAGTACGAGGCGATCTGGCGGCAGCGCGCCGGGCGGATCGCGGACATTCTCGCTGAAGATTAGGAAGGGTTCCGCAATGACGGTTATCAGTTCCACCAAGAGTCCCGAGACGCTCAGCTTTATCCTCGTTGCCGAGTTCGACGCCGGCGTCGAACGCGTCTGGCAGATATGGGAAGACCCGCGGCAGCTCGAGCGCTGGTGGGGTCCGCCCACCTGGCCGGCCACATTCGAGAAGCACGAGTTCTCTCCCGGCGGAGAAGCGGCGTACTACATGACCGGGCTCGACGGCGAGAAGGCCCGCGGCTGGTGGCGCATCACCGTCATCGAGGCACCCCACCGCCTCGAATTCGACGACGGCTTTGCCGACGACAACGGCGCGCCCGTCGAAGCCATGGGGACCACCCATGCGGCCGTCACGCTCGAGGACATCGGCGGGCGTACCCGCATGACCGTGAAGTCCAGGTTCGAGTCCGAGGAGCAGATGGACAAGATGGTCGAGATGGGCATGGAAGAAGGCATGAAGGAGGCCGCCGGCCAGATCGACGGCATTCTCGCCGAGCACTCGGACGCCTGACCGGAAGTAACGCAAACGCCAGAGGACGGCGGCGGGGGGCCCGCCGCCGTCCTCTGGCGTTTGGTCGCGGAGCTTCCTAGAGAGCGGCGCCCTGGGCCGCGTTGCGGTTCAGGCTGACAGTGAAGGTGTTGGGTCCGCTGCAGGTGACCGCGATGCTGTGCTTGGGGGCGTTGGCCCTTGCCGACAGGTCGTGCACGGCCTTTTCCAGGGTGTGGTCCAGTGCTGACCGGTCCCAGATCTTCAGCGTTACAGAGTCAGTGGTTTCGAACGTCATTATTCGGTGCCTTCATTCATAAATTCGGTCGGGCTTTCGCATCAGCGCGAAACCCGGAACGGGTCAATCCATGAACGCTCAGAGACCTTGTTCAGCTCGGCGAGCTCACTGGTTTGGCCTCGTTGCGTCCACCAGATTGGGTTTAATTTTGCTTCTAAGCCACTGCCTCCTCTTCCCGCAGGAGCGAGGGTCAGGGCTATGCAGGCTGGGAAATCGTGCTCTCAGCCCTTCCTTTTCATCATGCACGGCGGAGCGCTGACGTCTCAAGCGGATCGCTGGTGAGGTTCACCACACCAGCGGCTGGCACGGTGCAAGGGAGGGCATCACTTCCCTGCAGCGAAGCAAAAGGCCAGAGGACGACGGCGGGAATTCCCGCCGTCGTCCTCTGGCCATTTGTTTCCGGTGACTTTTTCTTACGGACAGTTCTTTCCTGCGCCCGAGACTCCCATGACAACGCTGACGGGGCTCACTTAGAGGGCCCCTTGGTGCTCGGTTCCGGCCGCGATCGGTGCCAGGCGCGTCACTTCTACCGGCTCCTTCAGGAGCCCCTCGAGCGAAGCGTTGAGGCGCTTGACGGCATCCCCTTCGCCGTGGGCGTCGAGCAGCTCCGCGGTTTCCCATTTTTCAATCATGAGGATCTGGCCGTTCGGGTCCTCATGGATGGCGTACAGCAGGCAGCCTGGTTCGTCGTGCACCTCGGCGATGGCGGGGGAGAGGGCCGCGACGACGTGGTCGAACGCGCCTTCGTTCGGCGTGAACACAGCAGTAACAATGACGGGCATGGGGGTTTCCTTAACTTGCGACGGACCGGATGAGTGGGGCACAGCTGTTGCGCGGCACGAAGTCCGCCTTGACCTCGATGGTTCGGGCGCCGGCCGGGAGCCGGCCCTGCATCCGTCCGAGGACGAGTTCGAGGGAATGCACCGCGAGCATGTCGATGGGCTGCCGGATCGCGCTCAGCGGTGGGTTCGTCAGTTCGGTCCACGGATTGTCGTCGAAGACGATGACCGACAGGTCATCGGGTATCCGCACGCCGACCTGAACGAGGCGCCGGACCGAGCTTTGCACCTGGGCGGTGTTCGCCACGATGAGTCCAGTGGGACTGTCCGGAAGCGCCAGGAGGGACCCTACGGCGTCGCCACCTCCGTCCCCGCGGAACGGCACGTCCCGGACCAGCATGGGATCGACCGTGATCGAGGCGTTTTCGTGGGCTGTCCGGTAGCCGTGGATCCGCGCGCGGCCGGTCGACGTGCTGGCGGGGCCGGTTATGAGGCCGATGCGCGTATGGCCGAGGGCGATGAGGTGCTCGGTGGCGCGGCGGGCTGAGTCGGAGTTCTCGATGCTGACGACGTCCACATCCTCAAGTTCCGCGATGGTGCGGTCGACGAAAACGACGTTTACGCCCAGGTCCCGCAGCCGTTCCCACTTCTCGATGTTCCCTCCAGTCGGGGTGGCGATGACGCCGCCCACGGAGCGGTCCAGCAGTGTGTCCAAGGATTCGGCCTCAAGGTGGGGGTCTTCCTGGGTGGTCATAACCACCACCTGCACCCCATGGCTGCGGGCTTCCCACACGACGCGGTCGGCAAGTTGAGCGAAGAAGGGGTTGGCCAGATCCGCAACCACAAGCCCAACGGTGAGGGCGTGGCCGGCACTGAGCTCACGTGCAGCGGCCCGCGGCCGATAGCCAAGATCCCCGATCACGCGCAACACTTGTTCGCGCTTCGCCGGCGCGACGGGCCCAGATTCGGGATTCAGCACCCGGGACACTACGGAGACCGATACTCCCGCCGCCGCTGCGACATCGCGAATAGTTGGGGCCTTCTTCACTTCTCCTCCTTGAGGTCCTCTAGCGGCTGCAGGTCACTGAGGGTTGTTCATCCGCCCCGTGATCCTTGCCGGAGGAACCTTCGACTGCGTTCCGTTGTGACTGTTGACACAGCCTAACACTGACTGGTACAAAAGTGGTACCGGTTCCACTCGGTCCCGAAAACAGCTCAACCTGCGACGAAGAAGTTGCTCCACCTGAGGTGGAGAGCTCCTCTCCGGCGCGAAACGTCAACCAGAGAGATCCCCATGAACCTCCACAAACTTCTTAGCGACCGTGAGCAGCAGGGCCGCCCGGTTCGAGTCGGACTCATCGGAGCTGGCCGCTACGGCACCATGTACCTGGCCCAGGCAAACAACATCCCGGGCATCCACGTCGTCGCGATCGCCGACATCAATGTGAAGCGCGCTGAAGGCGCATTTGAGCTGGTCGGGTGGCCCCAGGACCAGATCGCCCCTGACATCGCCACGGCACTGAAGAACCGCTCGACCACGATCGTTGCCAATGCGGATGAATTGTTTGAAGTCGACATCGACGTCATCGTCGAGGCAACGGGAAACCCCATCGTCGGGGTGAAGCACGCACTGCGCGCCATTGAAACGAAGAAGCACATCATCATGGTCACCGTTGAGGCAGACGCCCTGGCCGGTCCGGCCCTGGCCAAGCGCGCAGAAGAAGCCGGTGTGGTCTACTCGATGGCCTACGGTGACCAGCCGGCCCTCATCATGGAACTCGTCGACTGGGCACGGACCAGTGGCTTCGACGTCGTGTGTGCAGGCAAGGGAGCAAAGTACCTTGAGCACTATCACGAGATGAACCCGGACAACGTCTGGGAGAACTGGGAGTTCTCCAAGGAGCTCACCGACTCCGGGCAGCTGAATCCCTACATGCACACCTCGTTCCGCGACGGCACCAAGGCCTCCATCGAGATGGCTGCCGTCGCCAACGGCGCCGGCCTCACCCCGTCTGACAACGGGCTGTCGTTCACACCGGGTGACGTGGAGGAAATCGCCACGATCTGCCGCCCGGCCGACGTCGGCGGAGCCCTGGCCCACGAGGGAAGCGTTGACGTCATGTCCAGCGTCAACCGCGACGGCAGCTGGATCAGCCACAACACCCAGGAGGGCGTGTTCGTCGTCGTCAAGGCCACCAACGGGTACGTTTCCGGCTGCTTCAATGAATACCCGTGGCACCCGGACCCGACCGGCCAGTACGCAGCGCTGTACCGCCCGTACCACTACGTGGGCCTCGAACTGAATATGTCCATCGCCAACGCGGCCCTTCGCGGCATCGCGACGGGTTCCCCGGTCGGGTTCTTCGGCGACGTCGTTGCGACCGCCAAGAAGGATCTCAAGGCAGGCGAGTTCCTCGACGGCGAAGGCGGCTTCACGGTGTGGGGCAAGCTTGTCTCCGCTAAACACTCCGTAGCCATTGGCGCCCTGCCGGTGGCCCTCGCCCACCACGTGGAACTCCGTGCCGACATCGCCAAGGGCGCAACTGTCCGGTGGGAAGACGTCATCATGGACGAATCGCTGTCCCAGGCCCTTGAGCTGCGCCGCGAGACCGAAGCGCTCGTAGCGGACGCCGCCGTCAGCGTCTGACCCCTCTGCTCTACCATCCGGGCGCGGCCAGGAGATGACGATGTCGTTTCACGCGTCTGGAACCAGACTCCTTCCAATGAAGAAAGGCATCACATGAAATCCAAGACCCGCGCCCTCACCGGAGTACTGGCATGCACCCTTGCCGCCTCGCTCCTCGCCGGTTGCGCTTCCGGAGCGCCCGGCGGGGGCGGGCCCGTGGCGAAGATCCAGCTCTCCATCCCGGATCCGCTCACCTCCTCCGTCGGCGTTTCCGCCCAGCACTTCGCCGACCAGGTGAAGAAGACATCCAACGGCTCGGTCGTGGTCACGGTCGTTCCCAACGGAACGAGCTTCAGCGGAGACCAGAACGCGGCAGTCACCAGGCTGCAGGGCGGTTCACTGGACGCACTGATCCTCTCGACCTCCGTGTATGCGTCCGTGGTGCCGGAAATGAACGCGATCAGCATCCCCTACCTCTTCGACGACACGGCTGAGGAAGCGGCGTTCCTGACGGGGAAGCCCGGCGACGTCCTCAAGGAAAAGCTCAAAGAGAAGAACACGGTCGCGCTGTCCTTCCTCACCCGGACCGGCCGGCAGATCACCAACTCCGAGCGGCCCATTGAACAGCCGTCCGACCTCAAGGGCCTGAAAATCCGCGTCCCCGGCAACCCGCTGTGGACTGACTTCTTCGGGAAGCTGGGCGCGAGTCCTACGACGATGGCGTTCTCCGAGGTCTTCACGGGCCTGCAGACAGGAACGATCGACGGCCAGGAAAACCCGATCGAGGTGCCCTGGACCAACAAGTTCTCCGAGGTGCAGAAGTACGTTTCGCTGACGCACCACATCAACGATGCCTGGGTCCTCGCTCTTTCCTCCAAGAAATGGGACTCCCTGACCGAAGAGCAGAAGAAGGCCCTCTCCGATGCCTCGACTGAGACGGCGACGTTCAAGACCGGTTACGACAAGGAACAGTCCGAGAAGCAGCTGGCAGAACTCACAGCCAAGGGCATGAAGGCCAACGAGCCCTCCGCCGCGGGGCTGGAGCAGTTCAAGGAAGTCTCCAAGAGCCTCTACCCGGTGTTCTCCGAGCTCATCGGCAAGGAATTCTTCGATCAGGCGATTGCCGCCGCCAAGTAACAGCATTTGAGGGCCGGAGCGCTTCCCGCGCTCCGGTCCTCAGCCGAACACCCCCGCTCTCAACGTTGACAGTCTGGAAGAACATGGAACACACACTCGCCCCCAGGGAACTCGAAGAGGTCCTTCCGTCTGACGCGGAAGAAATCCTCCACCACGGGCACGTCGCACCGCGCTGGAGCGGGGCCGTCTGGCTCGACAAGACCCTGGAAGGGATTGTGGGCGCGGCGATCCTCGCCGAGCTCGTCGTCATCCTGCTGAACATCACGGTCCGGGTGGTCACCGGTGATTCGGTGCTCTGGACCCAGGAAGTATCTGAAATCGCCCTGCTGACCATCGCCTTCATCGGCGGTGCCATCGCGTATCCCAAGGGTGCGCACATGTCCGTCCAGGCGCTCATCATGCGCCTGCCGGCGAGCTGGAAGCCGTATCTGGCAGCCCTCGTCGACTGCCTCGTCTTCGTCATGAGCGCGGGAGCGTTTGCGCTGTTCGTGCCGACTCTCGTCCAGCAGGTCGAAGAGAAGACGCCGATCCTTCAGCTGCCGGTCTTCTGGGTCTCGCTGCCCTTCTCGATCGGCATGGTGCTCATCGCCTGGTTCGCTGTCCTGAAACTCTGGCGGCAGGAACGCCGCACCGTTCTCGTGGCCGCCGGCATTACAGCAATCCTGGCCGCAGCCGTGCTGGTGTCCCAGCCCCTTTTCTACTACGTTTCACCCAACGCCCTCCTCGCCGTCGTGCTCGTTGCGCTCTTTGTTCTGCTGTTTCTTGGCCTGCCGATTGCGTTCGTCCTGGCGCTGGCGTCCGGCATCTACCTCTACCTTGGCGGCATCTCCGAGGTCAGTGCCATCCCGATCGGGATGGCGTCAGGGGCCAAGGGCTTCGTTCTCCTGGCAATCCCGTTCTTCATCCTCGCCGGCACAGTCATGAACTCCGCCGGCCTTACGCTTCCGCTGGCCAAACTCGTCGACGCGCTCATCGGGCACCTGCGCGGCGGCCTGCTTCAGGTGGTCGTCGTGACCATGTACATCTTCTCCGGCATCTCCGGCTCCAAGGTGGCGGACGTTGCCGCCGTGGGCACCACGATGCGCGGCATGCTCGAGGAACGCAAGTACCCCCGCGGCGAGGTCGTCGCTGTGCTCTCCGCCTCGGCTATCATGGGCGAAACCATTCCGCCGAGCATTGTGCTCCTCATCCTTGGATCCATCACCACCATCTCCACCACCACCCTGTTCCTGGCCGGATTCGTTCCCGCAGCCTTCCTGGCCCTCGTGGTCATGGGTCTCGTATTCTTCCGGGCCCGCAAGCAGGGCGGCGTCGCCAGCCCCAAGGCCACCTGGCGCGCACGGGGATCGGCGACGTTCTTCGCCATTCCCACCCTCCTGCTCCCTGTCGGCATGGTGGTCGGAATCCTGAGTGGCTTCGCGACACCCACCGAGGTGTCCTCTGTGGCCGTCGCCTACGCCTTCATCCTCGCCGCCGCCTACCGGCGCGGCAGCAAGAAACTCCTCGGCGACACCCTGCGGGAAACGACAACGACGGCGGGCATGGTCCTGTTCATCATCGCCGCCGCGTCCCCGCTCGCCCAGACGCTTGCCCTCGCCGGCGTCTCCCAGCAGATCCATGACCTCATGTCCGGCCTTGGTGACTCACCCGTGCTGTTCATGCTGTTCACCGTTGTGCTGCTGATCATCATGGGCCAGCTGCTCGAGGGCCTTCCGGCGGTCCTGATCTTCGCGCCGCTGCTCCTGCCGATCGCTACCGACTTCGGCGTCAACCCGGTGCAGTACGCCATGGTGCTGATCATTTCCATGGGCATCGGCTCATTCGCCCCACCGGCGGGAGTCGGCTTCTACGTCGCCTGTGCAACCGCACACGAAACCGTGGAAAAGAGCCTCAAACACTTCTGGCCCTACCTCATCGCGGTCTTCCTGGGGCTGCTTGTGCTTGCCGCCGTCCCGTGGTTCAGCACCTTCCTGCCCGCCCTCGCCGGACTCATCCCCTTCTAAGCCACATGACGACACCGACCAACACCCAGAAGCAGTTGCCCGGCTTCCCGTTTTCCGTCTCGCTGTGCGGCACCGGGCCGATGGGGGCACCGATCGCCCGGAACATCCTCAGCGGCGGCGTTCCGCTGACGCTCTGGAACCGCACGGCAGCCAAGGCCAGAGTCATTTCCGGCGGGAGGGTCGCGGATTCCCCGGCGGAGGCCGCCGCCGAGGTGGTCCTCACAGTGTTGCCTGACCTGCCCCAGGTGGCGGCCCTCCTCCCTGGGGAGAACGGCCTGCTGGCTGGATGGCAGGCTGCCGGAATAGGGAGCCCGGTCCTGGTGGTTCACGGGACCGTGTCGCCGGTGGCAGTCGCAGAGTTTGCCGAGGATTGCCGGCGCGATTACGGACTGACCGTCCTCGACGCACCCCTCAGCGGCGGAACCATCGGGGCGGAGGAGGGGCGTCTGAGCACGATGGTCGGAGGCCCACCGGACGTCGTGGGCCGCCTTACGCCGCTCTTCGAGCTCTACAGTTCCACGGTGGTCCTGTTCGGCAAGACCGGCGCGGGGTCAACAGTGAAGGCGTGCAACCAGATCGTTGTCGCCGCCACTGTCACGGCCCTGGCCGAAGCGATGGCCCTGGCCGCCACCACCGGCCTTGACCTCCAGAAGGTGCAATCCATCCTGGCGGGCGGATTGGCCAACTCAGAGGTGCTCCGGCAAAAGGGAGGACGCTGGATCCACGCGGACTTTGAAGGCGGAGGATCCGCGAAAAACCAGCTCAAGGACCTCAGCTTCATTGCGGAGATTGCGAAGGACGCCGGCCTGGAGCTGCCGCTCTCCACAAGCGTCCGGGATGCGTTCGAAGTCATGATCGCGGCAGGTGACGGCGACCTGGACCATACTGGAATTTACCGGTCCATCCTCACCGAAAAGTCCCAAGCCTGACCCCGGTTCATCACGGACGGTCAGTAACGCAAAACGCAAGCGAACGACGGCGGGACTTCCCGCCGTCGTTCGCTTGCGTTTTGCCCCTTTATGGCGGTCTGAATAGCAGCCGTCAGGCGCCCTTGCAGCCTGGTCGCAACCTCTGGTCCCCTAGCGTGGGGGCAGGACGAAGACGTCTGATTTTCCAGAGGAGTAACCATGACTGTTTATGTACAGCCCGGCCAAGAAGGATCCAAGGTCCAGTTCAAGGACCGCTACGAGAACTGGATCGGCGGCGAATGGGTGGCTCCCACTACCGGCCAATACATCGAGAACGTCTCACCCGTGAACGGCAAGCAATTCACGGAGGTGGCCCGCGGCGCAGCAGCGGACGTAGAGCTGGCACTGGACGCAGCCCACAAGGCCGCCCCGGCGTGGGGCAAGGCTTCGGCCGCCGAACGCGCCGCTGTCCTGAACAAAATTGCCGACCGGATCGACGCGAACCTGGAGTTGCTGGCCGTTGCCGAAACCTGGGATAACGGCAAGCCGATCCGCGAAACCCTGAATGCGGACATCCCCCTCGCCGCCGACCACTTCCGCTACTTCGCCTCCGCCGTCCGCGCCCAGGAAGGCGGGCTGTCACAGCTCGACGAGGACACCACCGCATACCACTTCCACGAGCCCCTCGGGGTGGTGGGCCAGATCATCCCTTGGAACTTCCCCATCCTCATGGCCGTCTGGAAAATGGCGCCGGCCCTCGCTGCCGGCAACGCGGTTGTCCTCAAGCCCGCTTCGAATACGCCGGCTTCCATCCTGGTCCTCGCCGAACTCATCGCCGACCTGCTTCCCGCGGGACTTCTGAACATCGTCAACGGATTCGGTGCGGAGGTGGGTAAACCGCTGGCGTCCAGCCCGCGGATCCGCAAGATCGCCTTCACCGGGGAGACCACCACCGGCCGGCTGATCAGCCAGTACGCCAGCGCCAACCTGATCCCGGTCACGCTGGAGCTGGGCGGCAAGAGCCCCAACATCTTCTTCAACGACGTCGCCGAGTCCAATGACGCTTTCTACGACAAGGCGCTCGAGGGGTTCACCCTGTACGCGTTCAACCAGGGTGAAGTCTGCAGCAGTCCCTCCCGCGCGCTGGTTCAGGAAGGCATCTACGACTCCTTCATGGCCGACGCCGTGGCCCGGACCCAGAAGATCATCCAGGGCAACCCGCTGGACACCGAAACCCAGATCGGCGCCCAGGCCTCGACAGGCCAGATGGAGAAAATCCTTTCCTACATCGACATCGGAAAGCAGGAGGGCGCCAAGGTCCTCGCCGGCGGGAACCAGACGGAACTCGACGGTGACCTGGCCGGCGGCTTCTACGTCCAGCCCACCATCTTCGAAGGCCACAACAAAATGCGGATCTTCCAGGAGGAAATCTTCGGCCCCGTCGTTTCCGTGACACGCTTCAGCGACTACAACGACGCCATGGGCATCGCCAACGACACCCTCTACGGGCTCGGCGCCGGCGTCTGGTCCCGCAACGGCAACGTCGCCTACCGCGCTGGCCGCGAGATCCAGGCCGGCCGCGTGTGGGTCAACAACTACCACGCCTACCCGGCCGGCGCCGCGTTCGGCGGCTACAAGTCCTCCGGCATCGGACGTGAAAACCACGCCATGATGCTGGACCACTACCAGCAGACCAAGAACCTCCT